>JBDNFZ010000253.1:0-4133 GCA_041689555.1 Opitutaceae bacterium
CGCCCTCGACCCAGCCGCGGCGCTGCGGGCCGGTGTGCAGGCCGTTGAAAACCTTCAGGCCGTAGGTGGCGAAATAGTAGTCGAGGGCGGCCTTGGCCCACGCGCGCGTCTCGGGGCGCGGGGAAAAATCGAAGAGGTTCACGAAGGCCGCGTAGGAATGCGGGTAGTAGGAGGAGGAATGGTATTCGCCGTTGCCGATGGTGAAGAGACGGCGGACGAACGACGTGAGCACGGCGGTGGTGTGGGCCTCGGCGTCGGCCGCAGAGAAGCCGGAGATTTTCGCGCCGGCGGGAAACGTCTGTGCGTAGAGCAGGCCGGCGGAGCGCCACATGGTCTTGTGGTTCTCGGTGCCGCCGCCGCCGAGGTGTTCCTCGACGCGGCCGACGAGATTCTCGGTGCGGGCCATGGGTTGGTATTCGCGGGGACCGTCGGAGGGTTTGCGGTTCTCGTCGTAGACGGCGACGGCGGCGCGGAAGTCCGCGTGCCACGCGGGGGGCAGGCGGTCGCCAGCGAGGCCGAGGAGGCGGCTCCAGTTGACGGCGGCGAAGTGGTAGTTTTGGCGGAGGTTGCCGGGGATGGAAAGGTAGGCGATGGCGGTGGCGGCGGGGGAATCGGGCGCGAGGGGCCGCGGCGCGAGGTAGATCAAGGCGGCGGCGGGCGGGAGGGATCGCTTCAACGGGTCGCCGCCGAAGGCGATGATGCGGCCCTCGGCATCGCGGCGTTTCGCGCCGAAATAGCCGGTGGGGCCCTGCACGTAGCGGCGGCCGGTGTAGGGGGAGACGATCTCCTCGCCCTCGAGGGCCCACGTGCGGACGGGGCGGCCGGTGTCGGGGCAAATGGAGGCGGACATGGCGCGGCCGAGATAGTCCTGCGCGGCGATGCGTGCAACCATGCCTTCGATGCGGCGTTGGTAGCCGGCCTCGTCGGGATAGGAGGCGACGGACCACGGCGCGGGCGGGGGCTCGGCGGCGGGGAGGGCCGCGGCGAGCAACACGAAGGCGGGGAACCAACGGACGAATTTCATGGGGAGGAAAACACTCTTGCCCACGAAAATGGCCAGCACCTGGCTATTTTTACGCAAGTGGCGGCAACCCAGTTCAAGGCCCGATGCCTCCAGCTCATGGCGCGGGTGGAGAAAACCGGCCGGACCGTGATCATCACCTGGCACGGCCGCCCGGCGGCAAAACCGGTGCCGATGATGGCGAAGGCGACGACGGAGTTAGGCCGGGGTCGCGGGCGCGCAAAGATCTCCGGCGACCTGATCGTCCCGACAGGCGCAACGTGGACCGCCGATGCCGGCTGATCCGTTGCACGGCGTGTTGCTGGACACCCACGAGTGGGTGTGGCTGATCGAGGGCGCGCCGCAGATGGAGGCTTTCCGCGCGGCCGAGGGCGAGCCACGGGTGGCGGCGATCTCGGCCTGGCAAGTGGCCATGCTGGTCGCGAAAGGCCAATTGGCGTTGAGCCCGAATCCGGAGAAGTGGGTGCTCGACGCCCTGAAACCGCCGGTGCGCTTGGTGCCGCTCGACCCGGAGATCAGCCTGCTGAGCTGTCGGTTGCCGGGGACCATTCACGGTGATCCGGCCGACCGGCTGATCGTGGCGACGGCGCTCTGGCTCCAAGCCCCGTTGGCCACGGCGGACCGTGCGATCCTCGCCTAAGCCCGGCGCCAGCGGATAAAGACGGTGGACCTGAGCCGGTAGCAGACGGCACACCGGCGAAAAGGAGAAGCGCGCGTTCATTCCACCTGCGGCGGAACCGGGATAATCGAAGCGCGGTGCGCGGTGAGGGCCGCAAGCAGACGCGCGACGACCTCCGGGTTTTCCGCCGCGACATCGAAACGCTCGGCCGGGTCGCGCCCGAGGTCGAAAAGGAGCGGGGTCGCGTGGACTTCCGCGGCGTCTTTGCCGAAGGAAGACCGGGTTACGATGTGGGCCTTCCAACGGCCGAGACGCACCGCCATCAGCTCATCGCCGCGATAGAAAAAGAGCGGTTGCTCAGGTCGGGTTTTCTGGCCGAAGAGCACGGGGGCGAGATTCCGGCCGTCGAGCGGACGGTCGGGCGTCGGCGTGCCGCGAGCGAGGGCGAGGGCGGTGGGGTAAATGTCCATCACGCCCGCCGCGTCGCCCGAGACGGCGGGGCCGATTTTACCCGGCCACCACGCGATCCCCGGGACGCGCACGCCGCCCTCCCACGTGCTGCCCTTGCCCTCGCGGAGCGAGCCCGCGCTTCCGCCCTGCTGGTTCTGCGTGAGCCACGGGCCGTTGTCGCTGGTGAAGAACACGAGCGTGTTTTCCGCGAGGCCCCGGGCTCGCAACGCCTCGAGGACCGCACCCACGCTCGCATCGAGGTCCTCGACGGTATCGCCGTAGACCCCGCCGCGGCTCTTCCCGAGGAAAGCCGGGGACGCAAACAGCGGCACGTGCGGGAACGTATGGGCGATGTAGAGGAAGAACGGGCGATCCTCATGCTCCTCGATGAACGTCACCGCCTCGGCGGTGTAGGCAGCGGTGAGCTTCGTCTGATCGACCGGGCGCTCGACGATCACGCCGTTGCGCAGGAGCGGGACGTTCCAACCGTCGGCGGGCGGGTGCTCCGAACGCGCCGCGCCGCGCGGCAATCCGGGGCGGGCGTCCATGTCGTTTGAATAGGGCAGATTCAGCGTGTGGTCGAAGCCTTGGTCCTGCGGGCGTGAGCCCGGATGGACGCCGAGGTGCCATTTGCCGATGTGACCGGTCGCGTAGCCCCGCTCGCGCAGGGCTTCGGCCAGGGTGATCTCGGTCGGCGGCAGTCCGCCCGGCGAGTCGGGGAACAACACGCGTCGGCGCGGGCCGGCCATGCCGCTGCGGACCGGGTAACGGCCGGTGAGCAGCGCGGTGCGCGAAGGCGTGCAGACCTCCGCGCCGGAGTAGAAATCGGTGAAGCGCAGGCCCTCGGCCGCCATGCGGTCGAGGTGCGGCGTGCGGATAGTGGGCGCACCGTAGGAGCCGAGGTCTCCGTAGCCGAGATCATCGGCGAGGATCACAACGATGTTCGGAGGGCGAACCGGTTTGGGCGCGGGCGTGGTGCTCGGGAGCGAGGTGACCGCGAGCGCAAACGGCCGGGCGGGCGCGCGGCCGAGCAAGTGGAGATCAAACCACTCGGTCATGCGGAAGTCGTCTTCGCGCATTTCCTTCCAACCGCCGTGGCCGGCGCCTCGGCGCACGAGGAGTTCGCAGGCGGCGCCGACCGCGCGGCTGCGTTCGAAGAATTTTTCGGCCTGATAAAGCGGCACGACGGTATCGGCGTCGCCGTGCACCATGAACACGGGCGGTTGTCCGGCGTGGACGCGGTAGATCGGCGAAGCCTCGCGGCCGAGGCGGGCGCGGCCGAGGGGTGTGAGCGCATCGGTCCCGAAGGCGCCGGCCAGCCATGAGAGCCCGCCCACGCCCACGGAGACATCGCCCTCGGCGGACCAGTTGAGCAGATCGGTGGGCGGGTAATAGCAGGCGACGGCCTGCACGGCGCTGCTCGCGCGGTCCACCGGATCGGCGGCGGCGGGATCACCGGGGCCGCCGTGGGTCGCGACCATGAGGCTGAGGTGGCCGCCCGCGCTGCCGCCGGTGATGCCGAGCTTCTGCGGATCGAAGCCATACTCGGCGGCGTGGGTGCGGATGAAGCGAACGGCGCGGAGAATATCCCGGGAGATTTCGCCGATGTGGAAGCGCGGCTGCGAGCCGTGCGTGACGACAAACGTCGTGTAGCCGGCATCCGGCCAAGGGCCCGCGCCCATATTGCGATGGCCGGATTTCCAGCCGCCGCTCATCACGCGGATGATCGCCGCGCCGTTGGGCTTGGCGGGCTTGACGACGTCGAAGGTAAGCGCGACGCCGTCGTGTTTGGCGTAAATGACGTCGCGGATGCGCTCCGGTCCGGGGGCGGCCGCACGGGCGACGGCGGCGAGAATCAGCAACGGGAGCAGGCGGCGAAAAAGGCGCATGAAGAGGAGGATTGGAGCGGAATCAAAAAGTCACCGGGGCGGCGAAAAATTCAGGGCGGGGGCGCAGCGACGGACCGACCCTACTCCTTTGACGTGGACGGGGCCGGGGCTTGGACAGACGGGACCACCAGCAGATCGCCGATCTCGACGGTGC
>JBDNFZ010000254.1:0-2649 GCA_041689555.1 Opitutaceae bacterium
AGGTCGAGCTTGGCCGCGACCCATTCGCTGGTGGACGCGGGGAGATGGCCGACGTCTTCCTGGATGAGATGGAGCAACGGCAGGGTCGCGCTGCGCTTCACCGGGTAATGGGTGATTACCTCGTCGATCCGGGAGAGAGTTTCGGGCTTGAGATTCATCGGGCTGGATTCGCGCAAAACTATCACCGGTCGCACTCGCCCATGACGAAGTCGAGCGAGCCCAGCAGGGTCACGACATCGGAGATCATGGTGCCGGCGCAGACCTTGGGGAGAATGGAGAGATTGCAGAACGAGGGGGAGCGGATCTTGAGGCGCCACGGCACGCCGCCGCCCTTGCTGACGATATAGAACCCGAGCGCACCCTTGGGATTTTCCGCCTCGAAATAAACCTCGCCGGCCGGCATCTGCGGGCCCTCGGTCACGATCATGAAGTTATTGATCAACTCTTCCATCGAGGTGAGAATTTTGTCCTTCGGCGGGGCGAAAATCTTGCGCGCGTCCTTCGCATACCAATCCCCGCCGGGGAACTTGGCGATGACCTGGCGGATGATCCGGACCGACTGGCGCATCTCTTCGCCGCGACAAAGGTAGCGGTCGTAACAGTCGCCCTTGGAGCCCACCGGCACGTCGAATTCATACTGCTCGTAGCCCGAGTAGGGCTTGTCCTTGCGGAGATCGAGGGAGGCGCCGGAGCCGCGGAGGTTGGGGCCGGTGAGGCCGTAGGCGATCGCATCGGCCTTGGTGATGACGCCGACATCGACGGTGCGATCGAGGAAGATTTTGTTGCGGGTGAGGAGCGAGAGCGTCTCCTCCAGCGCCGGCTCGAACTGGTCGCAGAACCCGATGACCCGGCCCAGCCAGCCCTCGGGCACATCGCGGGTGACGCCGCCGATGCGCGTGTAACTCGTGGTGAAGCGCGCGCCGGTGAGTTCCTCGAAGAGCTTATACAGGTGCTCGCGCTGGTTGAGCGAATGCACGAGCACGCTCCACGCACCGACATCGAGACCGAAGGCCCCGAGGCCCATGAGATGGGCGGAAACACGCGCCATCTCCGCCGTGAGCACGCGGATCGCCTGGCAACGGGCGGGCACTTCGAGGCCGGCGAGCCGCTCGACCGCGATGGCGTAGGCCATGTTGTTGGCGAGGGGCGCGAGGTAGTCCAACCGGTCCGTGTAGGGCACGAACTGGTTGTAAGTCATGTTCTCGGCGATCTTTTCGTCGCCGCGATGCAGGTAGCCGATCACGGGGTCGCACTTCGTGAGGACCTCGCCGTCGAGTTCCATCTGGAGCCGGAGCACGCCGTGGGTGGACGGGTGCGAAGGGCCCATCGAGAGGGACATTTTCTCCGCGGCGAACTCCTGCTCGGCGTCGGCGACTTTCGCCGCGCGGTCTGGAAAGGAAACTTCGGTGGCCATGGCGTCGGAGGGATCAGGCTGAAGGTTTTTCGGAGCGTTCGCTCCAGCTCTCGTCTTTGGCGCGGGGCTCGGCCTCGGTGAGGTTCATCTCGCCCGAGGAAGTCACGAACGGCCCGCCCATCATCGGGGCGGCGATCACCTTGGCCTTGGTCTCCTCGGCCACTTCCGCGTCGGGCAAGACGGTTTCGATGCCGGCCAACGGGAAATCTTTCCGCAGCGGATGGTAGGGATAGCCATCCCACATCAAGATGCGGCGCAGGTCGGGATGCCCGGTGAACTTGATGCCGAACATATCGAAGGCCTCGCGCTCGTGCCAGTTGGCCCCGGGCCACAGGGCGACGACACTCGGCACGGTCGGAGCCGCATCGTCGCCCGCGCACGGAGCGGCCACCCGAACGGCGGCGTGCGACGTCGTCGAATAAAGGTGATAAACGGCCGTGAAGCGCGGCGAAGCGCCTTCGGCCCAGTCGATCGCGGTCACATCCGAGAGCAGGTCGAAACCGGCGTCGTCGCGCAGGGCCTTGAGCACCGCGAAAATCTCGCTCGTCGGCACGTCGACGGCCGGACAATCGCGACTGGCCCGGTCGGTGACTTGCGGAAATTTCGCCTTGAGGGCGCTGATGGCGTCGACGGAAGCGGACATGTGGAAGCGGCGTCGTCGAAAGGCTTAGGCCGAGAAGAGTTTGGCGGCCGAGTGCTCCTGCTTGATCTTGCTCTGCAGCTTGATCAAGGCGTCGAGCAACGCTTCGGGCCGCGGGGGACAACCGCTCACATAAACGTCGACGGGAATAATGCGGTCCACGCCTTGGAGCGTGGCGTAACTGCGATACATGCCGCCCGAGCTGGCGCAGGCGCCCATCGCGATGACCCATTTGGGTGAGGTCATCTGGTCGTAGATGCGGCGGACGACGGGAGCCATCTTGTAGGTCACGGTGCCGGCGACGATCATGCAGTCGGCCTGACGGGGGGAAAAACGCATCACCTCGGCCCCGAAACGGGCGATGTCGAACCGGCCATTGCCCACCGCCATCAACTCGATGGCGCAGCAGGCGAGGCCCATCGGCATGGGCCACACGGAGTTGGTGCGGATCCAATTGATGACCGCATCGGCCCGGGAGACGATGACCTCGCCCTCGACCTTGCCGTTGTAGCCCATTTCGGAGTTTGCCGTGACCATGGTGTGATGTGATTCAGTCGACACTAATCTCGCGGACCGTAGCAGCCGAGATAGGTCG
>JBDNFZ010000255.1:0-5598 GCA_041689555.1 Opitutaceae bacterium
ATGCCCAGCGCGGTCCGATTTGTCTAGCGCAAAGCCAGGCTGTTCTTTGCCTATGACTTACCTTCTCAAAAGAAAATCATCCGTTCGCTCCCTTCCGTCCGTTCTACCCCCGGCTGCTGACTTCACTTCCAGTTACACCCGTCACACACCCGATTGATCGATCACGCTTGCCAGGATTGGGCATCTGTATCTATTAGCTACTTCTATGCCCTCCTGCGATCCAGAGCTGGAACACTGGTTCGCTTCCGAAGTATTGCCGCACGAAACCGATCTCCGTGGCTGGTTGCACACCCGGTTCCCGACGCTCGAGGACGTCGACGACTTGGTTCAGGATTCCTACCGGCGAATGTTGCTCGCACGGGCGAGTGGATCAATCGCCTGCCCGAGAGCATATATCTTCGTGACCGCCCGGAACCTCGCATTAAACCAACTGCGTCATTCCAAGTATTTGTCGCCGCGATTAACGGATGATGCGGTCTCTCGTGTCGTTGATGATGCAATTCCGATACCCGAAACCGTTGCCCACGCCGGCGATCTCCAGCTTTTGACCCGCGCCATCCAGTCCCTTCCGAACCGTTGCCGCCAAGTTATCACCCTCCGGAAGATATATGGTTTGTCGCAAAAGCAAGTGGCCAAGCGATTGGACATTACGGAGAACACCGTCGAGGCGCAAGCAGCGATTGGTTTCCGTAAATGTATGGAATACGTGCGTAGTGCGACCCGACCCCGCTCCACGCGATTTTGAAGCCGAGTCTGTAACGCAACCGCACGATGGCCTTGCCCAAGTCAAAGCATCAGGACAAAGCAATGCCCCATGAGACCATCATGGAGCAGGCGCTGCTCTGGACGGTCCGCGTGGACCGCGGATTGACCCCGCCCGAACAGGATGAATTCTCGCAGTGGCTCGCGGGCGATTCCCGGAATCGTGCGGCTTGGGCGGAGCACCGGCACGAATGGGAGGAACTCGACCGCCTCACCGGACTGCAATGCACAATCGACGCCGTTCCCGATCCGGACCTCCTTAGGCCGGCCAGAGCCCGTCTGGCCCGGTTACGACCCACCGTCTGGATGGCCGCCGCGGCCGTAGTTGCGTTCGCTGCCCTTATAGTCGGCTCGCTGGAGCCGGCTGAGAATCGACCGGGCATTCGCATCACGCCCGGCCTGACGCGAATCACGCAACAGCATCTTTCGGATGGCTCCGTCGTCGAGCTGAACCGGGGCGCGATTGTTGACGAATACTATAGTCAAACAGAGCGCCGCGTCAGCGTCCGAACCGGCGAGGCCCACTTTACCGTAGTAAAGGATCCGTCGCGGCCCTTCGTCGTCGAGGTGGGCGGCGTTTCCGTGCATGCGGTCGGAACCGCATTCAATATCCGGTTGGCCGATGGATTGGTGGAGGTCATTGTGACGGCAGGCCGGGTGCAGGTCGGAGGTGCAGGAACGGGGGTGACTCATGGAACGGGCGGGCAAACGCTGCTTTCGGCGGGGCAAAGCACGACAATTAATCTCAGTGATCGCGCGGCACCCCTAGCGGCACGCCAGCTTTCCGCAGAGGTGCTGGAGCAATTTCTTGCCTGGCAACCGCGCGTCCTCGAATTCAACGGAGCGAGCCTGCGTGAGATCATGCACGGCTTCAACCGCCACAATCCCGTGCATCTCGTAACGAGTGATCCTCAAATTGCCGATCTGCGGCTGAGTGCGACGATCCGCTCGGACAACGTGGAGGGATTTTTGAGGCTGCTACGGTCCGGCTTTCAAATCGAAGCGGACTGGAAAGACGACGGCCGGATCGTTCTCACGCGCGCGCGCTGACGGGGCGTGTGGTCGCTGCTGAAGTGAGAAGATTCGAGGTCCGTCGCAGGGAATATGTCCGCCCGTTAATATTTCTTTCACGGAAATGGAGTCGCCACGGTTCGTTTGCTGCAGAACTCCATACATCCCATGCCCAACTTATCGCGTTTTCGGCGAACTGCCTTTACGTTCAGACTCTCCGTTGCCTTGTCGTTCGCGATACCGGCGGCCGCGAACGTCCAGTCCCAGGAATCGAAAAAATCTTTCGCGATCGCGACTGGTGCCGCCGCGCAGACGCTAAAGGCGTTCGCGAAACAGGCGGGGCAGGAAATCGTGTTCGCCCCCGCTGCGATGCAAGCGATCCAGACTAACGCAATACACGGTGAACTCGCACCGAAAGAGGCCCTCGATCAAATGCTCACCGGGACCGGGCTCGTAGCGACGCGCGACGCAGTGACGGGGGTTATTGCGGTTCAGGCCAACGCGCTCCCCTTGCGGCCGGCCAATGCCCCCAGCGCAATAGAGCCCAGTAAAACGATGTCGGCGAGCGCTGCGGCGCAAGATACGGTGACGCTCAATCCGTTCACGGTCCGCGGCTCCACCGACACCGGTTATCAGTCGAGCGAGACGACCAGCGCGACCCGGTTTAAGCTGAATATCATGGACGTTCCGGTCGCTATCAACGTCATCCCCCGAGCGGTTTTGGAAGACCTCGGCGCGACAGACATCCGCGATGCGTTGAAATACACCGCATCGGTCGAGAACGCCGGCAGCGGTAATTTCAATGGCACGAGCCAGAACATGAGCTATCGGATCCGCGGCTTCAACACGCCGTTCATTCTGAAAAACGGGTTTCGCTTTTCGCAAGAGGGCGGAATCAGCGTTCCGGCGATCGAGACGATCGAGGTGGTCAAGGGGCCCTCGAGTATGCTCTACGGCTCGATACCTCCCGGAGGCGTCGTCAATGTGATCACCAAGCGCCCATTGCCGCGGCGACAAGTGCAGCTGGAGGCGCAGGTGGGGAGCTGGCAGGATTACCGGATGTCGTTAGATGCGACGGGGCCTATTTCCAAGCATCTCGGCTATCGCGTCAATGTGCTCAAGCGTGACGCGGGCGATTTCTACGACCTGACTGGGCGCGACGCACTCGAGGTGGTGCCTTCGATCGAGTGGCGCCCCTTTGGCGAATCCGGGGGCCGCTTATTCGTCGAATACAGCTACCTTGACAGACGCGAGGAGTCGGTTCCGCAAAGCCCGCTGCGAACCCGCAATCGGAACGCAGCTGGGGTGATCGTGGACGCGCTCGCGCCCAGTTTCTATGAAAGCGGTTTCTCCATCCCCACTTCCTGGAACATTCGCGGTGACGGCACTTACAACGAACAACTGTATAACACATTGTATGCCGACTACAGTCAGCGCATCAATGACCACTGGCACTTCCGGCTTGCCGGTGCGCTGAACGACCAGGAGATCAACCTGGCGAACTCCAGCCAAGCGCTGGTCGTGGTCCTCGATTCCTCGCCGGGCCCAAATTTTCAGGCCGCGCGGCCCATCCAGTTCGACCGCAATCGGGCGACCGCCGAGACTGCTGGCCTCCAGGCCAACCTGCTGGGCGAATATTCGCTTAAGAATGGGACGACGTTCAATTTTTTGATGGGTGCCGACCTTGACCGCGCGGAAACCACGCTGCTGAACCGCAAGAGCACTGCCGATAACACCATTTCGTTTCGGCTCAGTGAGCCATCGACCTGGCGGTATGCCTATCCCGCTGAAAGCACGTTCACTCGTGTGTCCGCGAACTCGACCCTCGAAACGGACGCCTGGGCGGTCTACGGGGTCGCACACGCGAAACTGCTCAAAGATCGGTTAAGTATGATGGTTGGCGCACGACGCACCGACGCGAGCGCCGCATCATTGGATGTCCTGACCGGCCGAACTTCCGATCGGTCCACCGCGCAGACGACCTATCAGGCCGGCGGCGTGTTCAAGGTCGCCAAGAATATCAACGTTTATGCGATCTACAGCGAGTCATTCCAACCGCAGAATCAACTCCTGCTGGCGCCTAAAGATCCCACGACGGGCGTGAATCCAAGCCGTCCCGCGGAACCGCTCCTCGGCGACGGGTTCGACGTCGGCGTAAAAGCATCCCTCTTCGAGGGCCGGGCGCTGGCGACGGCGACGTATTTCAACGTCAATAACAGCAACATCATTCGAGGTATTAGTGTGCGCGATGCCGGCAACGTCATTATTCTGGACCAATTTCAGGTCCAGTCGGGCGAGGAGAAAGTGGAAGGCTTCGAACTCGGTCTGTCCGGCCAAATCACCACCGCGTTCAGTCTGATGGCGAACTACACCTACTTGAAACACGAAGTTGGGTCCGATGCCAGCGATCCCACCCGGGTGGGCAAGCCGCTCTACGGCGTCTTCGATCATAACGTGGGCGTGCTCGCGAAGTATGAGTTTAGCGAACGCGCTGTTAAAGGTCTCTCCGTTGGCCTGGGTTACAAGCATATCTCCGACGGGATCGCGCAGCCGTTCCTCCAGAACCAGATCATAGAGTTTCCCGGCTATGATACTTTCGATGCGTTCGCTTCCTACCGATTTGGCCGGAAGAATGCCTTTCTGATTCGCCTGAACGCCCGTAATCTGACGGACGAAATCTACCAGGTCAGCGAACACCTCCAGGGATATCCTCGCAGTTATCAGCTTTCGCTGCGCTGGCAGTTTTGAGCAGAACGAGGCACGGCGCTCACCGAGTTATACATCTGATCGTCCGCACCCGGGCTCGAGCCCATCTATGCAATGAGATCCATCGTTCTTGGTTCACCACGCCGCAGCTCGAAACTCGGATTGTTCGTGCTGCTTGCTTCGGTCTTTGGTGCGCTGGGTGCACCTGCCGTCGCGCAACCCGCGCGCAAACCCAACCTCATCGTGATCATGGCGGACGACTTGGGCTATGGCGACGTCTCGAGTTACAATCCGGACCACAGTGTAAAGCGAAAGGACGGTCGTCCACTCACGCCCGCGGTGGATGCCCTCGGGGAAAATGGGATGCGATTTACCAATGCCCATGCGCCCAGTGCGCAGTGCACGCCCACTCGTTACTCGCTCCTGACCGGAAATCACGTGGTGCGAACGCACCGCACTGAGTTCGTCCAGATCGATTACAACGATGTCTGGCTGCCCAAAGAACATCTGACGCTCGCCCAGCTCTTGCGTGCACACGGCTACCGCACGCACTTTTCGGGGAAGTGGCATCTCGGCTATAACGTCCGCGATCGTAGCGGGGAGCTCGTGATGGGAGCGGCCTCTGATCGTCGAAACGAACCCGACTGGTTCCGCAATATTGAGGACGGACCAACCGAACGCGGCTTCGAAACCTCCTTCGGTCACTTGGACGCATTAAACAATCCGCCGTGGAAAATGTTTCGCAACGACCGTTGGACGCACCCGCAGTCGGCTTGGGTGGAGACCGCACATTACTTCAAGGGTGTCGACGTCATTAACGCGGGCGGCGGATATGCCGATGCCAATGCGGCCGGGGAGCCTGTCTTTCGCTTGGAAACGGTGGTAAGGCAGATACAGGAGGACGCCGTTTCTAAAATCGGAGAGCTCGGCCGGACGCAGCAGCCCTACTTCCTCTTCGTCTGCCTCAGTTCCCCTCACGTGCCGACCACGCCGAACCCCGACGTCGTCGGCAGCACGCCCCACCTATATACAGACTTTGTGGCAGAGACCGACGATGTGGTCGCTGCTATCGTCCGCCAGCTCGGTGATACCGGTCAGTTGGAAAACACGATCATCGCG
>JBDNFZ010000256.1:0-4607 GCA_041689555.1 Opitutaceae bacterium
CCCGCAACGCCAGCCTACGCGCCCGCCAGAACCATCTCGAAGCCTACTGGCGCACGCTCCGCACCCACGCTCTCAAACACTACGTCAAACCCCGCGATGTCGCCGAGGTGCTGGCGGACCTGACGACCCGTTACCTCGCGGTAGATCTCGAGCGCCACCAATTGGAACGCACCAAAAACCCCTTCTCCGGCTAGCGCTTCAGCCCCGGGTCGGCGCCCGGAATTTCTTCGCCGCGCCGCGCTGTCCAGCCACCGCATAAGCCTTCTCACCCCGACCACTTTCCATGGCCAAGATCTACTTCTACTACTCGGCGATGAACGCCGGCAAATCCACCGTCCTCCTCCAATCGAGCTACAACTACCAGGAACGGGGGATGCGCACGCTCGTCTTTCTCCCCTCCGTCGACACCCGCTCGGGGCTCGGTCGCGTGCGCTCCCGCATCGGGCTGGAGGCCCCCGCCGAGGTGCTTGCCCCCACCGACAACCTCCTCAATCGCGTGCGCCACGAACACGAGTCGGCTCCGGTCGCCTGCGTGCTCATCGACGAGGCCCAGTTCCTCACCCGCGTCCAGGTCGAACAACTCGGCGACGTCGCCGACACCCTCGACATCCCGGTCCTCTGCTACGGCCTGCGCACCGATTTCCAAGCCCAACTCTTTCCCGGCAGCGCCGCCCTCCTCGCCCTCGCCGACGAACTCACCGAACTCAAGACCATCTGTCACTGCGGCCGCAAAGCCACGATGAACCTCCGGCTCGGCATTGACGGCCGTGCCGCCCGCGAAGGTGCCCAGATCGAGATCGGCGGCAACGATCGCTACGTCGCGATGTGCCGCCGCCATTTCAAGGCCGCCCTCCTCCCCTCCTCGACCTGATCGCGGCCGCCCGGACCATGTCGACCTTCGCTGTCTACGACACCAAGCCCTACGACCGGGACTACCTCGCGCCCGCCGCGCAGTCCGCCGGCCTCACCTGTCGGTTCCACGACTTCCGCCTCGACGAGGACACCGCCGTCGCCGCCCAAGGCGCTTCGGCCGTGTGCATTTTCGTCAACGACCGCGCCGATCGCGCCGTCCTGTCGCGGCTCGCCGGGTTCGGCGTCCGTCACCTCGCTTTGCGCTGCGCCGGCTTCAATCACGTCGATCTCGCCGCCGCCCGCGAACTCGGCCTCTCCGTCACGCGCGTCCCGGCCTACTCGCCCCACGCCGTCGCCGAACACACGGTCGCCCTGCTGCTCGCACTCGTCCGCAAGATCCCGCGCGCCCACAATCGCGTCCGCGAACTCAACTTTTCCCTCGCCGGCCTCGTCGGCTTCGATCTTCACGGCAAGACCGCCGGTATTGTCGGCACCGGTAAAATCGGTCGGCTCGCGGCGCAGATTCTCCGCGGTTTCGGTATGCGGGTTCTCTCCCTTGACCCGTTGCCCGACTCCGCCTGGGCCGCCGCCCACGACATCACCTATGTCGCGCTCGATACCCTGCTAGCGCAGAGCGACGTCATTTCGCTCCACGCCCCTTTGACCCCGGAGACCCACCATCTCATCAATGACGCGACTCTCGCTCGGATGAAATCCGGCGTCGTGGTGGTCAACACGAGCCGGGGTCGGCTCATCGATACGACCGCGCTCATCGCCGCCTTGAAATCCGGCGGTCTCGGCGGCGTGGCGCTGGATGTTTACGAGGAGGAATCCGGCGTCTTCTTCGAGGACCTCTCCGGCACCGTCCTCGCCGACGACGAGCTGTCCCGGCTGCTCACTTTTCCCAACGTGCTGATCACCGCGCATCAGGCATTCCTCACGCACGAAGCCCTCACGGAGATCGCTCGCGTCACCATCGAAAACGTCCGTCGTCTCGCCGGCGGCGAACTCAGCCTGCCCGAAACCGCCCTTTAAAGGTCTCGCTCGCGCGCTCCGCCGCCCGATCACGTTTCGTCCTTCTACCCTTCTTTCGCCACCGCGCCCATGCCCGCCGTCCCGTCGCTCAACCTCTTCGTCGGAACCTACACCCGCACGACCAGCCGCGGGCTCTACGCCGTCGCCCTCGACCCGGAGAACGGGACGCTCTCATCGCCCCGCCTGGTCGCCGAATTGGCCAACCCGACGTGGATCGCGCCCCATCCCGGCGGGCGTTTCCTTTACGCCATCACCGAGGTCAAGATCGCCGACGGCCAGCCGGCGGGGGCCGTTCAAGCCTTCGCCCTCGATCCCGCCACCGGTGCGTTGACGCCCCTCAATCTTGAGCGCACCGCCGCCACCCTTTGCCACGCCGCCGTCGATGCCACCGGCCGATGCCTGGTCGCCGTCAGCTACGGCGGCGGCCAGGTGTCGTCCTTCCCCCTGCGCGCCGACGGGACCCTCGGCCCGCGGCGCAGCTTCATCCAACACACCGGACCTCTCGGGCCAAATTCCGCACGTCAGGACAAACCCCACGCGCACTCGGCCACGATTTCACCCGACAACCGTTTCGTTCTCGTGGCAGACTTGGGATTGGATCGCGTCTTCATCTACACCCTCGATCCGACCACCGCGACCCTCGCCCCCGCCGTCGTCCCGTCTGCCGCGTTCGCGCCCGGCAGCGGCCCGCGCCATGGCAAATTCTCGGCCTCGGGCCGGCATTTCTACGTCAACGGCGAACTCGACGGCTCGGTCACGATCGCGGCCTACAACACTTTTTCGGGTGCGCTCACGCCCGGCCAACGCGTCACCACGCTGCCCGCAGGTTTTTCAGGCGCCAACATTACGGCCGAGATCCGCGTCCATCCCTCCGGCCGTTTTCTCTACGTTTCCAATCGCGGTCACGACAGCCTCGCCGCCTACGCGATCGATCCCGCCGCCGGTGCGCTTTCCCTGATCGAGATCGGCGAAGCCGGCGGCGCGACGCCCCGGAATTTTGAGCTTAGCCCGGACGGGGCCTGGCTCGTCGTCGCCCACCAGGGCGCCGATACCCTTTGCACTTTTGCGGTCGATCCCCCCACGGGTCGGCTCACTCGCGTCGCGGGTGCGGTCACCGCGCCCCAGCCCGTCTGCGTGCTGTTCGCGCCCTGTTTGTAGGTGCGCGATCAGTTTTTATCGGCCCGTGCCCGGTCCACGGCGCTCAAGAGCGCCTGATAGGCGAAGGGCTTGCGCAGGAGCACATCGGCGCCGAAGCCTTTGGCCATCGTGAGATACTGGTCGCTACCCACCTGCCCGCCGCCCGAGATGGCCACGATCTTGGTCGCCCGGTGCTTGCTCTTGATCTCCGAGATCAACTCCAGCCCGTCCCGATCCGGCATCAGCATATCCGTCACGACCACATCGAACTGGCAGCGCCCGATCACCTCGCTCGCCTCGCACCCGTTGCTCGCGCACGTTACGGTATGCCCGGCTCTTTCCAACACATGGCGCATCAGTTCCCTGAGTTCCTCTTCATCATCGACCACAAGAATCGCGCAGGGAGACATCATATCGAGAAAGGGTTCGTTGAGTTTTCCGGGCAAGCCCACTGCCTCGCAGATCCGAGTTTTAACAACGTTTTACAACTCGATTTCTTCATCGCCGCATTCTTTTCCAAATTGCTGCTCGGCGCAAAGCCCTACGCCCGTTTTCCTAACCCCTCAACCTGATGGCCAATTTCCTCGAAGATAAACGCCCTGAAAAAATCGAACGCGCCTTCCTCGTCGGCGTGCAGACCAAGGCGATGGCGGCCGGCGAGGGTGCCGAACTGCTCGCCGAGCTCACCGAGCTGGTCGAGAACCTGAAGCTCACCGTGGTCCGCTCCGAGCTCGTTTTGCTCCGCACCGCGACGCCCGCGACGCTGCTCGGCAGCGGCAAGACCAAGGAGCTTATCGAACTCGCCAAGGCCGAGGGCTGCCACGTCATCGTCTTCGACGAGGCCCTCACTCCCGCCCAGCAACGCAATTGGGAGAAACTCTCCGAACTCGCGGTCATCGATCGCCAGGAAGTCATCCTCCAAGTCTTCGCCGACCGCGCCCGGACCCGCGAGGCCGTCCTCCAGGTCGCCCTCGCCCGCATGGAGTATTCCCTGCCCCGCCTCACCCGCGCGTGGAGCCATCTTTCCCGCCAGCGCGGCTCCGGCGGCATGGGCGGCGAGGGCGAGACCCAGCTCGAGCAGGACCGCAGCCTCGTCAACGACCGCATCACCGCGCTCAAGCGCGAGCTCATCGACGTCCGCAAACAACGCGCCACCCAACGCCAGCGCCGCCAACGCGTCCCCGTCCCCACCGCCGCCATCGTCGGCTACACCAACGCCGGCAAGTCCTCCCTCCTCAACGCCCTCACCGGCGCCTCCGTCCTCGCCGAGGACAAGCTCTTCGCCACCCTCGACCCCACCACCCGCCAGCTCCGTCTCCGCGGCAACCAAAAGCTCCTCGTCACCGATACCGTCGGCTTCATCCGCCGCCTCCCCCACGGTCTCGTCGAAGCCTTCAAGGCCACCCTCGAAGAGGTCATCCTCGCCGATTTCCTCATCCACGTCCTCGACGTCGCCAACCCCAACGTCGCCCAGCATCACGAGACCACCCTCGCCGTCCTCAAGGAACTCGGCGCCGTCGACAAACCCATCCTTACCGTCTTCAACAAACTCGACGCCGCCGACGAAGCCGCGCTCAACCGCG
>JBDNFZ010000257.1:0-11455 GCA_041689555.1 Opitutaceae bacterium
CGCGCCGACCTTCACCAGCAACGTCTCGCCGCCGAGCGTCACGCGATCGCCCGCGCGGACTTTCTTCCTCTTCTGCGTTTCGACCGCGCCGTTCAGCCGAACTTTTCCCTCGCCGATGATTTGCTTCGCGCCGCCGCCCGACTCCGCCAAACCCGCAAACTTCAGCAGCTGGCACAATTCGATCGGCTCTGCGCGGACGGTCACGACCGTCGGCTCCCCCTCGGCGGCAGCTTTGGAATTGGTCGGCATTTTTCTTAAAATCGTGCGTTCAACCCACGCCGAGCAGTTCGACTTCAAAAATCAGCGTCGCGTTTGGCGGAATCGCACCCGGATAGCCGTGTTCACCGTAAGCGAGGTGCGGCGGCAGCGTGAGTTTCACCTTATCGCCCACCTTCATCGTGGCGACGCCGAGGTCCCAGCCCGCGATCACTTGTCCCGCGCCGAGCACGAACGTGAACGGCTCGTCGCGATCCACCGAGCTGTCGAATTTTTTCCCATCTTGAAACGTGCCCGTGTAATGGACGGTGACCTCGCGACCCTTTTTGGGCGATGCGCCGCTGCCGGTTTTGAGCGATTCGATTTTGATTTCGGGTAGAGCCATCTCCCGATTCCCGCCAAACGCGCGACGGCGTCAATCTTCCATCGCGCCGCCGCGGCCTCCCGCAACCGGTTCCCCGGTTCGGTTTCGTCAGTGGAGGCCAGCCCGCTTACGGGCGCGGTTTGCCCCCGCAGGAGCGAGCTTGCTCGCGATGGCTCGCGCCCGGAATCGCGAGCAAGCCCGCTCCTACAACTGCATGGTTTTCCGGCTTGGTTCCGATCAGCGTAGGCCAGCCCGCTTGCGGGCGCGGTTTGGCGCGCGCAAGCGCGCTGACCTACCCCGGAGCCGTTGGCGAAATCAAACCGGGAAACCATGCTCCGCCCCACCCCGCCGCACTCCTCCCCACCCCGCCGTTGACGCATTCCGTCAATCCCCGCACCACCATCCCATGAAGTTGCCATTCCTCGCCGGCTTCGTCGCCGGCCTTGTCGCCGCCCTCGCGCTGGCCCCTGCTCTCCCCGCCGCCATGTCCTCCATCACCTACCCAGCCGCACCCGGTCCCGGCCAGGGCCGGCACTTGGTTTTCCTCACCGGCGACGAGGAATACCGCTCCGAAGAAGGCCTGCCCATGCTCGCCAAAATCCTCAGCCAACGTCACGGGTTCACCTGCACCGTGCTCTTTGCCCTCGATCCCGACGGCACCATCAATCCCGACAACAACACCAGCCTCTCCGATCCCGCCGCCCTCGACCGCGCCGACGGCATCGTCATGGCCCTCCGCTTTCGCCAATGGCCCGACGCCACCATGCGGCACTTCGCCGCCGCCCTCGCGCGCGGCGTCCCCATCGTCGCCCTCCGCACCAGCACCCACGCCTTCCGCTTCCCGCCCGATCATCCGACCTCGTTCAGGGCATTCAACGATTTCGGCCGCGACGTCCTCGGCGAAAACTGGGTCAGCCACTGGGGCGCCAACCGCCGCGGTGCTACCCTCGGCGTCTTCGAGCCCGGAGCCTTGGACGATCCGCTCCTGCGCGGCGTGACCGGCCTCTTCGGCGACTCCGGCCTCTACGAAACCCATCCCGTCGCCGACGCCAAGATCCTCGCCCGCGGGCAGGCCCTGCGCGGCATGAGCCCGTCCGACCCGCCCGACACTTATCTCAGGAAGCGCAAATCCGACGGCGTCGAACAGCCCGTCAACGATCCTGCCATGCCCGTCGCGTGGACGCGGCTCAACAAAAACGCCAACGGCACCGCCAATCGCGTCTTCTGCACCACGATGGGCGCCGCGACCGATCTCGCCGAAGAGGGCCTGCGCCGTCTCGTCGTCAACGCCGTTCTGGCCGGTTTCGGCATCGAAATTCCCGCGCGCAGCGACGTGCGTTTCGTCGACGCCTACGCGCCGACAGATTATGCCTTCAAGGGTTATCGCCTCGGCCTCAAGCCCGCCGATCACGCCCTCGGTCAGGTTCTTCCCGCCGGGAAATCCCGCCCTCCGGCCGCCGCCTCGGCTGCGAAAAACTGACGCTCCCCGCCGGGTATGCCCGACCTTACGCTCCAGCCCATCGGCTATATTTACACCGGCAAAAAGGTGAAGTTTCAGGCGCTGCACCAGCCCTCGGAGCAACAGCCGGAGCGCAACGTGCTCGAACTGCTCCCGGGCCGCAATTACGAGCAAGCCCTGCGCGATCTCGCCGGTTTTTCCCGGGTGTGGCTCATCTGGCAATTTCACCGCAACGCTACTTGGCGTCCGCAGGTTTTTCCCCCGCGCGGGCCGGCGGTCCGGCGCGGCGTCTTCGCGACCCGATCACCGCACCGGCCCAATCCTCTCGGTCTCACGCCCGTGCAACTCATCGCCGTCACGGGCCGGAGTCTCATCCTCGGCGAATGCGACCTCGTGGAGGGCACGCCGGTCTTCGATCTCAAACCCTACGTTCCCGCCTACGACAGTTTCCCCGACGCCCGCGCCGGTTGGATCGAGGAAGTGGACGCGCTTGATCGGCTCCCGTCGCAGTTCACGGTCCAACTCTCCGCGCTTGCCGCGCAGCAAGCCGACTGGCTCCGCACCGCTTGGCAGATTGATTTCACCCCGCGCCTCCTCGCCCTCCTCGCCCGCGACCCGTCGCCCCATCCGACCCGCCGCATCAAACCGCGCGCCGCCGCCCGCTTTGAAATCGGCTGCGGGGCATGGCGGGCCTTCTTCACCGTCACCGCTTTCGACGTGACCGTCACCGCCCTCGACGCCGGCTTCCCCCTTCGTTTCCTGCAGGATCCCAAGCGCGCCGGCCTCCCCGACGCCGAGGCGCAACTCGCCTTCCTCGCCCGCTGGCCGAACTCGTAGGAGCAAATTTATTTGCGACCCGCGCCCTCGCCGAAGCCTAAAGCCTATCCGAATATCAGCGCATCCTAGGTCAGCGCGCTCGCGCGCGTCCGTCCCTAGCCCGGAGCGCGCGCAAGCGCGCTGGCCTACCCGGAACGTATCGTGGGCTATTCGGATAGGCTCTTATTCCAGGTTGCGTTCAATGGTGAGACTAAATCGGCCGCGAGGTAGGAGCCTGCTTGCAGGCGATTCGGAACGTGGTCAGTCGGCGCGGGTGAAATAGCGCGGGTGAAATCGCGCTAGTGAAATCGCGCGGGTGAAATCGTATGCTGCGGGTGAAATCGCCTGCAAGCAGGCTCCTACCAAAGGCCGTTATTCGTCTCATCGTGAAAGCTAACTGGAATTAGCCCACGCCGGCCCCGATCGCCGCAGCCCGCTTCACATGGCTCCAACGCCACGAGTCGAGTTCCGTCCAGCGGCCCGCCGTCAACTTCATGTCGATCACATCGCCCGCAGCAAAATCATCCCGATCCGTTCGGAGAATCCTAAAGCCCCAGTGGGGAGCCCGGCCAGCGTCCTTCGGTCCCGAACTCAGGCTCAAGTCTCCATCGACCCGGGCGCGAAAATATATCGCGAATCCGTCCAACCGACCGGCGTTGACGACGGTGCGCGGGAAATTCAGTTCCATCGGCAGCTCTGCTTCGTTGATCGTGTGCAGGTCGATCGACAGCACGGGTTCCGGTTCGCCGAGAAAGTGCTCCACAAACTCCGGGTCGCTGCTGCGGAGGTGATAGTAGTCCGGCTCCTGCGGCCGCTGGCGCCCGAGCGACGAGTAGTCGAAGCCATGCACCGACAACTCCCAGATGAAAGGCACGTGGCGCTCGTCCCTCAGCTTGATCGGCTCGCAGAAGAGGTCGAAACAGCTCGGCAGGATCAGACCGCCCGGCTTGAGCAAGCGGTCGCGCAGATCGCAAACATTCGCCACCATCGCCTCGTCGAAGAGGCAGTCGCCCATCTGCTCGTGCAGAATCACATCCACGCGTTCCGCCAGCCGTAACTCCGAACTGTGCGCGGCGATGAACTCGACCCGCTCGATCCCGTTGGCCACCGCCAAGGTTTTCGCGTGACGCAGGATCTCCGAATGGTCCACCGCGTAGACCCGCGCGGCTCCCCGCCTTGACGCAAACGCCGCCAAGATTCCCGTGCCCGTGCCAAGGTCGATCACCCGGTCGCCCGGCTGGATATGCCGAGCGATTGCGGCGTGGTAGAACGCCATCCGCGGCCGGTCCTCCAACATCTTCTCCTGTTCGTAAAAGTTGGCGAAATACCAACCGTTGTATTCCCGATAGCGCGACGCCGCCGTCTCTTCATCGGCGGGAAAAAGCCAGCCCGCGAGCGCCGGCCGGGCCCGGACCCATCGGCCCGCCCGGTCGAGTCCGCGCCGAAGCCCGGAGAAAAGGCCGACGCTGAATCGCTGGAGGAGGGATGGGTTCATGCGGTGAGGCGGAAACCTTCCCGCGGCTCCCACCCTGTATGCCGATCGGTGGGGCGCAACCCCGGCTTCGGCGGATTTTCCCGCAAGCACCGCCTCACCAAAGATTGTTTGAAACCGACAAAGACCCCCGCATGGTGCCCAAGTGGAAATCAAGGAAAGCAAACTCTCGTTCGAAACCGCGCTCACGCAGCTCGAAGGCATCGTCGAGACCATGGAATCGGGCGATGTCCCGCTGGCCGAGCTGTTGGCTAAGTTCGAGCATGGCACGAGACTTCTGAAGGTTTGCGAAACGCGGCTGAAGGATGCCGAACTCCGCATCGAACAGCTCAAACAGCAAAAAGACGGGGTGGGGTTCACTCCGTTCGAAACCACCCGCGAGACCTGAGCGCCCCGCACCCGTTTTTCTCCATTTTCCCGTTCCCGACCGAATGAAAGTCCCTCCCGCGAGTCTCCTCGAAACCATCCACGGCCCGGCCGACGTCAAGGCCCTCAAGCCCGAACAGCTTCCGCGCCTCGCGCAGGAGATTCGCGACGAAATCGTCGCGGTCACCGCCAAGAACGGCGGCCACGTCGGGCCCAATCTCGGCGTCGTCGAGCTCACGATCGCGCTCCATCGCGTCTTCGACACGCCGACCGATCAATTCGTGTTCGACGTCGCCCATCAGGGCTACGTCCACAAGCTGCTCACCGGCCGACAGGGCGACTTCTTCCGCAAGGTCCGGCAGAGCGGCGGCGCCAGCGGCTTTCTTTGCCGTTCCGAGAGCCCGCACGACAGCTTCGGCGCCGGCCACGCCGGCACCGCCCTCAGCGCCGCCCTCGGCATGGCCACCGCCCGCGATCTCCGCGGCAGTTCCGAACACGTCGTCGCCGTATGCGGCGACGGCGCCTTCACCTGCGGCGTCACCCTTGAGGCCCTCAACAACGTCGTCGGCGCCACCAAGCGGCTCGTCGTCATCCTCAACGACAACGAGTGGTCCATCGCCAAAAACGTGGGCGCGATTTCCACCTATCTGAATCGCCTCAGCACCAACCCCACCTACAACAAGCTGCATCACGACATCGAGGGCTTCTTCAAGAGCTTCCCCGTCGGCGAGGAGTTGAACCGCGTCTACACCCGCTGGAAGCGCGAGACCAAGGATTTCTTCGTCGACTCCTCCCTCTTCGAGAAATTCGGCCTCCGTTACATCGGCCCGGTCGACGGCCACGACCTCGAAGCGTTGCAGAAGAACCTCGCCTTCGCCCGCCACGCCGACGTGCCCGTGCTCATCCACGTGCTCACCAAGAAAGGCAGGGGTCTTGAGGCCGCGCTCGCCCAGCCCGAGAAGTTTCACGGCCTCGGTTCCTTCGACCCGGTCACCGGGGAAAGCAACAGCGCCCCCGGCTCGCCGCCCAACCTTCAAGATGTCTTCGGCCACGCGCTCGTCCGCTTCGCCAAGGCCAACCCCAAGGTGATCGGCATCACCGGCGCGATGCCCAGCGGCACCGGCCTGATCCACCTCGCCAAGGCGGTTCCCAAGCAATTCTTCGACGTCGGCATCGCCGAGGAACACGCCGTCCTCTTTGCCGCCGGCCTTGCGACCAAAGGCTTTCGTCCGGTGTGCGCCATCTACTCCACGTTTCTCCAACGCGCCTACGATCAGGTCATCCACGACGTCGCCCTTCAGAATCTGCCCGTGACCTTCTGTATGGATCGCGCCGGGTTGTCCCCCGCCGACGGTCCCACGCATCACGGCCTCTTCGATATCGCCTATCTGCGCTGCATCCCGGGCGCGACGATCATGCAGCCCAAAGACGAGGACGAACTCGTCGACATGTTGCACACCAGCCTCCACCTGCCCGGCCCCGGCTTCATCCGCTACCCCCGCGGCCCCGGCACCGGTGCCACCGTCAAGGCCGAGCCCGTTGCGCTTCCCGTCGGCCAGGCCGAGATCCTCCGCGAAGGTTCCAACATCGTGATCTGGGCCCTCGGACCGATGATCGCCGAGGCCCTGCAAATCGCCGAACGCCTCGCGACCGAGGAGCGCCTTTCCGTCGGCGTCGTCAACCCCCGCTTTATCAAGCCCCTCGACCGCACCCTGCTCCGAAGCCAGGCCACCGTCGTGCCGCTCATCGTGACGATGGAAGACCACGTGTTGGCCGGCGGTTTCGGCAGTGCCGTCCTCGAGGCCCTGCAAGACGCGGAGTGCGCGACCGCCGTGGAGCGCATCGGCTGGCCGGATCGCTTCGTCGAGCATGGTTCCAACAACGCCGTCCTCCGCGCCGCGAACGGTCTGGCACCCGACGACCTCTACCGCCGGATCCTCGCCCGTTGGCGCAATCTCAACGCCGAGTCCGCCCACTCCGAAGCGCAACCGCGGTAGGTGCGGCCCCTCCGGCAACTTCGGCACCTTCGGACCCGGGTCCCTTCGCCTCGGGAACCGCGGATTGCTCCGGGCAAGCTCTTGGGATCGCACCGCTCCCGCCTCCCCGCAGAACTTGGCCCCGGGGACCGCGAGAACGCGCCGGGCGTTACTGATAAAAAAGCCCACCCCAAAATGGGATGGGCCGATGGGTCACGGTAGTTTGATACCGACGGCCCTCAAATATTAGACTTTTGGTCTACGAAGGTATCGCCGTGACCTCCGGGCCCGGTTAAAGGGGGAATCCGGTAAAACCGTTTGGGCCCGGAAGTCCCGATGCTACCCGGGAAAATCTAAATCTCACCGACCGTCCGTATCGGTCGGTTACTTTCGGGCCTTAACCAGACCGAGAGCTTTCTTGATGTTCTGCACGCTGGGCAGGGAAATCTTCAGGGCGGCCGCTATATTCGAGCCGGTCTTGCCCGCCTCGGTCATCTTTTTCACCTCGGAGCGCGTCTGGTCGGTGATCGTCGCGCGCTTGCGCTTGCCGCCGCCGGACTTTCCGCGCCGCTTCTTGCCCCGACCGCCCGCCGCGGCCTTGACCGCCTGCACGAAAGCCGCAGCGGAGTCATAACCGAATTTGGCCGGCAATGCGCGCAGTTCCGCGTGCAGTTCGCTGGCGATCAATTTTTCCAAAGAGGCGATCTTTGCTTTGGTCGCCTCGAGTTCCTTGATTTTTTCGGAGATCATTTGGTCTATAAATAAAATCTCTAGATCGGGCGCAAGTCTGTATAATGAATCCTTACATTAAATCGTCATCGCGTGGTATCCCCCGTCCACAATGATCTCGGCGCCTGTAATAAACGATCCGGCCCCGTCGCCCGCGAGCAGCAGGGTCGCCCCCACCAGCTCCCGCGCCTCGCCAAACCGCTTCATCGGCGTGTGCCCCATGATCGAGGTCACACGCTCCGGCGACAGGATCTTCCGGTTTTGCTCCGCCGGAAAGAAGCCCGGCACGAGCGTGTTGACCCGCACCTTTTGGGTCGCCCACTCCCGCGCCAGGTTCTTGGAGAGATTGTGCACCGCGGCCTTGGTCGCCGAGTAGGTAAAGACGCGCGACAGCGGCACGACACCCGACATCGACCCGAGATTGATGATCGAACCACCCTGCCCGCGCTCCACCAGATACCGTCCGAAAATCTGGCAGCCGAGGAACACGCCCTTCAAATTGATCCGCACGATCCGGTCGAATTCGTCCTCGGCGATCTCCAGAAACGGCGTTGCCGAATTCACCCCCGCGCCGTTGACCACGATGTCCGCTTGGCCGGAGCGGGCCACGACCGTCGCGAGCAACTGCTCGAGCGCGGCTTTTTCGCCGGCCTCGGCCGAGACAAAATAGCCCTTGCCGCCGGCCGCATGAATGCGCTCCAGCCGCGGCTTGGCTTTCTCCTCATTGCGGCCGACCAGCACGACTTCAGCTCCGGCCGCCGCAAGGCCTTCGCCCATCGCGCCGCAAAGTTCACCGGTGCCCCCGATTACGACCGCGACTTTGCCGCGCAAGGAAAAGAGAGAATTCAGGAAATCGGGGGAGGTGCTCATGGGACCGCCATGAAAGCGTGGTCCTCTTTCCCGAATCAACGGCAAACCTCGGGCCACCGGGAGGGTGAGCGTATCTCCGAGTTGGCGGTGAATCGCACCTGCATCTGTAGGCAGGTCGCTTGCGAGCGCTCAGAAACCGGAGCGCTCGCAAGCGAGCTGCCTACCGCCAACCGACAGATAGGCCCGGGGGCGGTGGAGTTCGACCCGATCCGTAGATCGGCGATTTCGCCAGAGAAAGCACACTCGCGCACACGGTCACGACGCCCCCTCGCTCCCGACGGTTGCGATGCGACCGCGTTGACCGTCGCTTCCTCCCTTCCTCTCACAAAAGCCGCCGGCCGCTCTCGGTTCACCGTCCGGATCGAAACGCCGCCGCAGGCGGCACCGCCAACATTCGCTCCAATTCCCTTATCCTCGCCAAGACGAGCGGCGCATCGGCCGCCTCGTCTTCCGGCGGCAGTTTCGGATAGAGCGAGCAAAGCCACTCGTAAGCTTCCCGGTGGCGGTCCAATCTCCGCAGCAATTCACCGTATATTCTCGCCGCATAGTAAGGTCCGGCAGGTTGTTCCCAAGCCCGACGAAAGCTGGCTGCAGCCGCCGCGATATCGCCCAATTTATTGAGTTCGATGTTCGCCTGCTCCGTCCACATCGCGGCCGTGCTCGCGCGCAGCCCTCTCGCCTCTTCAAGCAGTCCCAACGCGAGTCGAGCTTGCTCGACCTCGATCACCCGTCGCCGCTCCGTCGGCACAGCTTCAAAACCACCCTCGGCCTCGATCCGCCAGACGGGCTGGTCGTAAGCGAGAATCCTTGCTCCATTGATCCAAAAATACGCCGGCCGCGGGTCCACCGCGACCACGGCCCGGATCAGCGTCTGGGTGCCCGGTAGATCACGTCGCTCCCAACCCGCATACATCCGCAGCCAGAGCAAATCCGCCGCCAAGGCCCTGAAGCCCCCCAGCCAGCCAAAGAGCGCGCCCGCGCCCGGAGACTCCCGCAGCCGCGCCCCGCTCTCCTCCCGATTCGTCTGCTGTGGCACGGCCAAGCCGGTCAGGATCGCGCCGCCCAAGGCCAACCCCGCCACCACGGTCGCAAACAATCGCCACCTAGATTTCACGATGGCGAAACACCCAAACCGCGAGCCCAAGGGCCAACGCCGCATATCCCGCTCCGTAGACCGTCAATCGCGCCACGCCCTCGAACGTCCACGCCCCCCCCGCCTCCAAGGTGAAAAGATGAAAGTCGGGAAACATCCAGCCGATCAACGTTGCGATCCACGCCATCGCCGAAGAGCCCGCCCGGCTATAAACACCCTGCGCGACGTGTTGCAGATGACAGCCGACAAATCCCGAGAAACCCACGATGATCGCGTAAAGCTGCGTCTGCGCGATACACGCCACCAGCATCATCCCGGCCGCCAAAACCGTCAGCCTCACGATGTGCATCCAAGCCGCAACCCAGAGCGCGCCCGGGTCAAAACCCACGCCGGCCGGCACCGCCGCAAATCCCTCGACTCGCAGAGCCGACTCCCGCTGCCAAAGCACGACACTCAGCGTCGCCGTCAGCAGGACGCAAAACACCACGACGACCGCGACGACACCGCAGAACTTTCCGAGCAGAAACTCCGATCGCCAGACCGGTTTCGCCAGCAAGGTAAGCGCGGTGCGACTCTCCAACTCACCGAAAAATAGCTGCGCCAAGAGGACGATGGTCAACACCGCGCCAAAGCCCGCAATCACGCCGTCGCCGAAATCCGCGATAAACTTCAGCTCGGGCGTCCCAAAATTGAAATCCCGGAGCGCGCGCACGCCCAGGACGAAACCGCAGGCGATCAATGCCAGCCCCGCGACGAGCTTTTGCCGCACGGCCTCGCGCAACGTGACCGCCGCGATCAAGCCCACCCGCGTCAATGAGAACGGCACCGTGGTCATGCCGGCCCGCTCCCGGAATCGCTCCGATTTTTCCGCACTTCGTCGATGAAGATGCGATCAAGGCGGCTCTGCGCTGCGACGACCGCTCCAGGCGACTTTCCCCGCGCGCTCAACCACCGCGCCAACTCCGCACGGTCGTTTTCGTCGAGGCTCTCGGGCGAGCTCGCCACCGCGCGATTCCCCAGCGACGCGACCTCGGCGCACAGCAACAACCGGCCGCGGTCGAGGATCGCCACCCGGTCGCACACGTCCTCCACCTGGGCGAGCAGGTGCGACGTGATCACCACGGTTTTTCCCTGCGCCTTGAGTTGCCGGATAAGATCCGCCATCGCCGCCGCCCCCAGCGGATCGACGCCCGCCGTCGGTTCGTCGAGAATGACCAGTTGCGGATCATGCACGAGCGCCTGGGCGAGCCCGACCCGTTGCAACATGCCTTTTGAGTAAGTGCCCACCCGGCGGTCCGCCGCCTCGGTCAGACCCGCCCAGCCCAGCACCTGTTCAACCCGCGATTTCAATCGGGCTCCGGCCAAGCCGCAGATGCGTCCGTAAAACGCGACCAACTCGCGCCCGCTCAGAAAGCGCTGGAAATTCGGCGACTCCGGCAGGTAGCCGACTTGCGCCCGCGCCTCGACCCGGCTGCTCGAAACCCCGAAGATTTCGCTCTCCCCCGCCGAGGGCCGCAGCAGCCCCAAGACCAGCTTGATCGTCGTGCTTTTCCCCGAGCCATTGGGTCCGAGCAATCCGAACACTTCGCCGCACTCGACGCGCAGGCTGAGTTGATCGACCGCCCGCAAACGCAGATCCTTCAGGCCAACGACGAAATCTTTCGTCAATGCCCGCAACTCCACCGCCGGCTTGGTTCCGCCCGTCATTTGATCGTGAATCCGGTAAACCGGGCTTCGCGGCGCGATCCGCTGCGTTCGATCTTCCGCACATGGCCATGCATACGCTCCAGCACGGCGGCGAGGAAGGCCTCGACCTCGCTCTCGCGGCCTTCCGTCTCGATCAGCACCCTGCCGTCGGCCAGATTGGCGGCCCAACCGGCCACCTCAAACTCCTTGGCCGCTTGCAATACCGCATAGCGAAAGCCCACCCCCTGCACTTGTCCGGAATACGTTGCGGTTGCATGAAGCACGTCAGCCATGGGTTCCGCAGGCTAGGCCGGGCCAACGCCGCCGTTCAACCAGCAAAAGCATCGGACGGCCCGATCGGGCGCATCTGCCGTTTGGCGGTCGGCAG
>JBDNFZ010000258.1:0-3545 GCA_041689555.1 Opitutaceae bacterium
GCGGCTCGCGCTCGCCTTCGCTTCGGAATAGTCGGCCCGGAGCTGGCTGACATCCGCGTCCAGTTTTGAGGTCACGGCTTTGACCCCGGCGGTGAAATCGCTGCGTTTTTCCCAAGTGTGGTCCTTTACGTCGGCCCAAGCTTTGGCCGTGGCAGCCTTAGACTCCGCGTAGGAGTCCTTAACCGTGGCTTTGGCTTCCTCACGGTCGCCCTTTGAGCAGCCTGATAGGGCGGCACCGCAAGCAAGGCCGGTGACGAGCAATGAGATTGAGAACACGGTGGAGCTGTGGTTTTTCATAGTTGGATGGTTTTTTGAAAGGATGAAATTTCGCCCTTGGTCGCGGTGATCTTTTGACCGAGGGGCCGGTTAATGTCTGGGAGAACGATCCACTTTAACTCAAAACGAGGAAACGGGTATGGGGTCTAACCCGACCACCGAAATGGCTGGGCCGGACTATGTGTCGAAGGCGAGATCCGCATGCGGGTTAAACCCTGTCGTTGGCCGGCGTGAGCGAGGGTATCGTCCGCGAGCCCAGAAAAGGGGACGCGGGGCGACTCGTGACAGAATGGCTGGGCGGCCAGGCGAGCGACGTCGCCAAATGATCATGAATGGCACCCTACGCGCCAGCTCTGCGCCAAGCCTCCGCGCCGCCTTGAGCCCGGGTGCCTCCTCAGCTTTGCCCGACCCGGCCTCGCATGTTCTCAGCAGGCGGAGCCGGGTCGGCGATCCCGATCCCATCGGTCGTCCTGCGGCCGCAGTCGCGGAAGGTCCACGCGGTGACCCACCTGGCGAAGCTTACGCGGGCCGAGTCGGCACCCGAGCGCGACGCCAGGCTTGCCCTGACAGGCGGAGCGGATACATCGAACACATGGGCGCGTTGGAAAAGACGTCGAAGACCTGCGCACGCTGCCGCCCCCGAAACCGGCGGAGGCCGCGACGTTGATCCACGGCTTGAAGGAGACGAGCCGGGCCGAACGGCTGGCCGCGCTGGAGCGCAGCGCGGGAATTTTAACCGATGAGGAAGGGGCGGAGTTGGAGCGCGCGATTGCGGAAGGCTGCGAAAAGATCGATCCGCCTGGCTGGTAAAGTCCTGCTCGACACTTCCATCATCGTGGTCGTTCTACGACGGGTGCCCGGAGTCAGCGAGCGGCTACCTGATGCCGGGGAGTTGCTCGTGCCGATCGTGGCACTCGGCGAGTTGGAATACGGCGCGAACCTCGCCACGCCTCCCGAAAGTCAGCTCGCCGCCGTGAGCACATTCAAGGAAGGCGCGACCCTGCTGTTACCGCCCGCTCACGCCGCTGCGGAATACGGCCGCGTGAAACTTGCTTTGAAAACGGCCGGCGCGCCGATCCCGGAAGACGATCTGTGGATCGCGGCCGCGGCGTCGGAGCACGGCCTGCCGCTCGCCACGCGCGACGCGCACTTTAACCAAGTGCCCGGCCTGACCGTGCACGAATGGCACTAAGAACCGGAGATATCGTTTCGCCTTTTCGGCTTGTGGCGCGCGTGTCCGTGAGTCCCGAGGCGAGTCTGCCGCGCCAAGGCAAAACCTTGGCGCGTTCGGCCTTCGAAAAACCTACGTTCAGCAGCTCACGTCCTTACCCTCGCTGCCAAAGTGCTTCATCCGCTCCTCGGTCGTCGTCTTCGTGATGCCGGCCGGCGCGTAGTGAAACTGGAGCGCGCGGCGACGATTCGCCGACGAATTGTGCGGCGTGCCGTGCGGCAAGAGTCCGTCGAACAGCAGAATCCCGCCAGGCGCCAGCGGCGCGGCCACCGAGCGCGTGCCCAGAATCACCTTGTCGCAGATCTGCCAGTCGCGGCGCTTGAAATGCACGATCGGGCCTTCCTTGTGCCGGCCCGGCAGGATCTGCATGCAGCCGTTCTCGACCGTCGCCGGATCGAGCGCGATCCAGGCGCCGACCACCGGAGTCCCGAGCGGATAGTCAAAGTAGGCGTGGTCCTGATGCCACGGTTTCTCGCGCCCGAGACGCGGCGGCTTCACCAGGCACATATCCTGAAACATCTGCGGCTCCCGGTCGCCGATGAGTTTCCGCACGACCGCCCACAACTTCGCGTGGTGCGAGATCGCCTTGAGCCGCGCCTCGTGCTCCACGAAAAACCAGACCTTGCGCACCGCGTCCTGGCGTTGCTCCAAGGTGAGCGTCGGCAGGATATCCTTCGCTCCCGCCTCAAACGTGATGCCCGTGAACCCCGGCACCTTGCCCATGATGAGATCGGTCACCGCGGAAATCGCCGAGGCCATCTCGGCCGGCGTGAACGCCTCGCGCACCGCGAGGTAGCCGTGCTCGCGATAGAACGCGATCTCGCGCGGCCCGATGTCGTCGAAGGTCGCCACCGAGTGGGCGGTGCCCTCTCCGGGTTGATAGAGCTCGGGCGCGTGAAGTTCGGCACCGAGGTCGAATTCGGCGGCGGGAAGAGCGGGGGCGGCGGTGGACATAAAGGAAGGGAATCTCGGCGTTGAGTTGCGGGGTGAACTAATCCGCGATTACATTACGCCCATTTTCCCGCCCTTGCCATGAAGTAGTCCGGCATCTTTTTGTAGTTATCCGCTCTCTTGCCATGGCCGTCTGGTCCCCCTTCGCCCGCATTCGCCTCTCGGCCCGCTGCAACCGCGTGCGCTGCGAGCCCGGCTGGCATCTCGGGCCGGAATGGGCCCCGCGCCTCCGCGACTACGACCTGTGGTTCGTTGCGGCCGGCCGCGGGCACATGCTGACCGACGACGGCGAGGTCGCCCTCGCCCCGGGCGTCGGCCTGTGGATGCGCCCCGGCCGGCGCTATGAAGCCACCCACGACCCCGTCGCACCGTTGGTCGTGAATTTCTTCCACTTTACCTTCGGCGACCCGCCCCGAAGTTTTCAGCCCCCCGCCGAGGTCCTGCGCACCGCCCATCCCGACTTCGCGGATTCGACCATGCGGCGCATCCTCGCGCTCCACGCCAAGCCCGACCCGGCTGCCCGGGCCTCCGCCACCGCGCTCTTCGCCGCCCTCCTCGGCGAACTCGTGCGCGAGACGCTCGCCCGCTCGGCCGATCCGGCGACAGGTCTCGACCGGCACCATCAGGAAATCATGCAACGCTTCGCGGCCGAGATCCGGGAGCATCCGGGCGGCGCACGCACGGTCGCGGCGCTCGCAAAAACCGCCGGCTACAGCGTGGACCACTTCTCGCGCGTGTTCGAAAAAGTCACCGGCCGGCGGCCGCAGGACTACATCATCGAAGCGCGGCTCACCCGCGCCCGTCAGCTTCTGGCCGAGACCGCGCTCACCATCGGCCAGATCGCCGAGGCCCTCGGCTTCCGCGACGTCTTTTTCTTCTCCCGCCAGTTCACCCAGCGCACCGGCCAAACTCCGTCGGCCTATCGCGCCGCGCTCGCGCCCGGCCCGAAATAGGTCGCCAGCAACCGCCGCAACACCGGCCGCACCGTGCGCGCCAGCGTCGGGTTTGCGTAGCCCATCCACGCCACCGGCGTCGTCGTATCGAGCGGATACCGCAGCGTCCCGCCCGCCGGCGCTTCGATTACACA
>JBDNFZ010000259.1:0-6958 GCA_041689555.1 Opitutaceae bacterium
CACGATGAATTTGGTTTACTGGCCCGCGACGATTCCGGCCACGCGCGAGTGGTGGTTGCGGACCTTTGGCGGCGAAATCTTCTGGCCGTGGTTCACGCTCATCGGCACGACGGTGACGCTCGGCGTGGCGTGGGCGGTGCGCACAATCTGGCCGGACGAGCGGCGGAGCTGACCGGCTGCCTCGGTGCTCCCTTCCGACTTCGAAAAGCCCTACGGCAGCAGCGTGAGCGTGACGGAACTGAGGTGCATGACCTCTTTGCCCGGGATCTCGAGCGCACGCAGCGTCAGCGGGCCGCGGCCGGCCGCGAGGCGTAGCGTGCCGAGATTCAGTTTTCGAAATTCCTTCAGCTTCGATTCGGCCGGGGGACGCGGGAGCGTATCTTGATTGGTGTAGAGCGGCGGGTCCCATTCCGGCGCGACTTTGCCGGTCAGCCGCTGGCCGTTGAGACTGAGTTCGATGGTCGAACCCGCATCGGGCAGCGCGCAGGTGTATTCCAAGTCCACCGCGTAGTTGCCGGCTTCATGCACGTCGACCTCCCAAGTCAGTGTGTCGGCGGGCGTCGTCCAATTCACAAAATAAGAGCTGTTCGGCGCGTTTGAGCTGCGGCGCACGGCTCCGCGCGGCTCGCCGTCCCGCGCCGGCAGCCACGTGATTGGAAACTCGCGGTATCCGACGGGAATCGGACGCGGATCCACCGCATTGCCGCCACCGGCCGCCTTCGTTTTGCCGTCGCCCTTCGCCTTGGCCTTGGCGCGCTGCCGCAAGGGACTGTCGGGACTGAAGACTTCCTCGCGCCACGAGGCTACGGCCGCTTTCAGGCGTGTCGCTTCTTCGGGCTGCGCTTCGTTTACCGCTTTCGTCTGCGCCGGGTCGGCGACCATGTCGAAGAGGCCGCCCTGCGCATCGAGCCGGTAGCGCTGCGTGCGCACGCTCACGTTTTGGTTGATCGTGGTGAAGATCATGCGGTCCGGTCCGGGCTCGGCCGCCTTACCGAGCAGGCGCGCAGAGAGATCGCGACCATCGAGCGGCTTGTTCCCCACGCGCGGGATTCCGGCCAACCCGAGCAACGTCGGCAGCAGGTCGATCGCGCCGGCGATCTCCGGCAGCGTCCGATCCTGCGGGATCCGCGTCGGCCAGCGGATGAAAAACGGCGAGCGCACGCTGCCTTCGTCGGTGCCGCCCTTCTTGCCTTTCATCCCGCCGTTCCAGCGCCAGGTGTTGGGGCCGTTGTCGGTAAAATAGATCACGATGGTATTCTCCGCGAGCCCGAGCGCGTCGAGTTTTGCGAGGACACGGCCCACGTTGGCGTCCTGGTTCTCCATCATCGCGAGGGCGCAGCGTGTTTCGTCCGGGGTCTCCAGTCCGGGCACCGTCGACTGCTGGGAGATCGGCATGTCCTTAAACCGCGCCCAATCCGACGCCGGCACACCCCACGGGGAATGCGGCGTGGTGAACGGCACATAGCAGAGAAACGGCCGGGCGCGGTTCTTCTCGATGAACGAAATCGCCGCATCGGTCAGCACGTCGACGATGTAGCCCTTCGCGCGCTCAAACTTCCCGTCGCGCTCGAGCAGCGGATCGAAGTATTCGCCCCAGTGTCCGGAGGTGTAGCCGTAGTAGTCGTCGAAGCCGCGCGCGCGGGGATGATAGGGCCACTGCGAGCCGTTGTGCCACTTGCCAAACGCCCCCGTCGCATAGCCCGCCGCCTTGAACGACTCGGCCACGGTTTTCTCTTCAAGGCTCATCCGCTCCTGGCCCGCCGAGGTTCCATACACACCCATGCGTGGGTGATAGCGCCCGGTCAGAAACTCCGCCCGCGTCGGCGAGCAGACCGGGCTGACGTAGAAGCGGTCGAGCGTTGCTCCGCCCCGCGCGATCGAGTCGATGTTCGGCGTGCGCACCTGCGTGTTGCCATTGCGCGAGTAATCGCCCCAGCCCGCGTCGTCGGCGAGGAAGATCACGACATTGGGTCGGACCGCCGCCCGGGAGAGGGCGGTCAACAGCAGCAAAGGCAGAACGAGGAGCAGTGACCGGAGTTTCATAACGGGGAAAGTGTGGCTAGCGGATGGGTGCTGGGGAAGCTCGACGCTCAGTCTCGGCTCTGTTTTCCCTCACGTTTGATTCCGGCGGGCGGGGGACGCGCGCCGCGATGGCCTGGATACCGGCGCCGGTCGTCACGATGATTCGGGTTCACTGGCTCGTGACGGTCCCGGCCACGCATGAGTGTTGGCTTCCCACCTTCGGCACGAAAACTTCTGGTCGTGGTTTACGCCGGTCGGCACGGTGGTCACTCCCGGCGCGACGTGGGCGGTGCGGGCGATCGGGCCTGAAAGCGAGGCGAAGGTTCCGGGCTGAGGTTACGCTGCTTTGATGAATTTAGGCTAGTTGGCCGGACCCGTATGGAAACCCGTTTGCCTCGGGCGGCGAACTGACTTCCGTCGCTCACTATGGATCCGCTGACACACACGCTCCTCGGGGCGAGCTTGGGCACTTGGGCTTTTGGCCGCCGGTTGGGCCGGGCGACGGCGGCGGGCGTGGGCGCACTCGCGGGTGCGGCGGCGGATTTGGATATCTTCATTGAGAGCGCGACCGATCCGTTGATCGCCGTGGAGTATCACCGCCATTTTACGCACGCGCTGGCGTTCGCCCCGGTCGGCGCGGCCCTGGTGGTGGGATCGCTGAGTTTGTGCGGCCCGTGGCGACGCGCATGGGCGGGGCAGTTTAAAGCGGTTTGGCTCTGCGGCGTCGTGGCGTGGGTGAGTCATTGCCTGCTCGACGCGGCGACGAGTTACGGGTCGTTGTTACTGTGGCCGTTCACGGATCGGCGGTTTGGCTGGGATTTCATCGCGGTGGTTGATCCGGTGTTCACCTTCGCGCTGGCGGTCGGCCTGAGCGTGGCCCTCGTCGGCCGGCGTCCGTTGCTGGCGGGGGTGGGTTTGGCCGTGGCCGCCGGCTATATGGGATTGGGGGCGCTGCAACACGGCCGTGCGGTCACGGCGCAGGCGGCGCTCGCAGCCTCGCGCGGTCACACGCCGACCAAGATCGAGGTGATGCCTACGCTGGGGAACCTTCTCGTGTGGCGCGCGCTGTATCTTTACGACGGCAAGATCCACGCGGATCGGCTGAGGATCGGCCTGGACGGCACAGCGACGGTGCGCGCGGGCTGGGTCCTCGCCAAGGTGCAGGCCGCAGACGTCACGCCGGTCGAGCGGGCGCGCGACCGGCGGAAGTCGTTTGCGCGTTTCAGTTGGTTTTCGGAGGGATGGATCGCGCGCAGCCCGGGCGACGCGACGGTGCTGGGCGATATGCGTTACTCCCTCTTGACGGAAGCTTTCGACCCGATCTGGGGCATCCGCTTCACACCGCCCGGCGAAGCGGCCGAGGTGGCGTGGGTGAACCGCTCGCGCGACCGGCGCGTGAGCCCCGCCGAACTGTGGGAGGAATTGCAAGGTCGCGATCCGCGCTTTCTTCCCGTGCCGGCCCCGCTCGGGGGCGGTTGAGCGGGCGCGCACGATCCCGGAGGGCGGGTCATCGAAGGCTACGGTCCGGGGCAGCGGCTGCCGGCTCCGGCCCGGCCCGGCTCACGCTTGGGCTTGATCTTCCGGTTGCGCCACCCACCCGCTCTTCGAACGAAAACCAGTTCGGTCCCACCGATCTTCGGGTCTGACTACTTCCTTGCATATTCGAGGTTATACCTCGAATATGCGAGGACCATGAAAGCCGACGTCCCGCGCGATTCCGTCGCAACGGCGCTGCGCCGCGCGCTCCCCGCCAATCCCGTGGTCGCTCTCCTCGGCCCGCGTCAGTGCGGGAAATCCACCCTCGCCCACGCGCTCGCCGGCGGGCGCAAGCCCGTCGCCTACTTCGACCTCGAAAATCCCTCCGACGTCGCAGCGCTCGCCGAGCCGATGCAGGCTCTCGCCAAACTTCGGGGACTTGTGGTGCTCGACGAGGTGCAGCGCCGGCCGGATTTGTTCCCCGTCCTGCGCGTGTTGGCCGACCGCCGGCCCGTGCCGGCGCGCTTCCTTGTCCTCGGCAGTGCGTCGCAGGATCTGCTCCGCCAGTCATCCGAGTCGCTCGCCGGGCGCATCGCGTTTGTCGATCTCGCCGGGTTCACGCTCGCCGAGGTGGGCCCGGATGCGCGGGACCGGCTGTGGCTGCGCGGCGGGTTTCCGCGTTCGTTTCTTGCCGGGAGCGAGGCGCTCAGCTTCGCGTGGCGCCACGATTTCATCCGCACCTTTGTCGAGCGCGACCTCGCGCAGCTCGGTTTCAATCTCCCGCCCGCCGCGCTCCTCCGCTTCTGGACGATGCTCGCCCACTACCACGGCCAGACTTGGAACGCCTCCGATGTCGGTCGGTCGCTCGGCGTCAGCGACCAAACGACGCGCTCGTGGCTCGATGCGCTGACGGGTGCGCTTTTCATCCGCCGGCTCCCGCCGTGGTTCGAGAACCTCGGCAAGCGGCAGACCAAGGCGCCGAAGATCTACGTCCGCGACAGCGGACTCTTTCACTCCCTCATGGGACTGCCCGATCGCCGCGCGCTGCTCGCCCACCCGAAGCTCGGCGCGTCGTGGGAAGGTTTCGCCGTCGAGCAAGTCCTCGCCCGTTTCCCCACGCGCGACGCTTATTTTTGGGCCACGCACGCCGGCGCCGAACTCGACCTGCTTCTCTTTCGCGGCGGCAAGCGCATCGGCTTCGAGTTCAAGTTCTCCGACGCCCCTTCGACGACGAAGTCGATGCGCATCGCGCTCGCCAATCTGAAACTCGACCATCTCTGGGTCGTGCATCCCGGCACGCACCGCCACCTCCTCGACAAAAAAATCGAAGCCATAGGCCTCGCCGAACTCGTTACGAGCGCCAGCCGCCTCGCGTGAACCCTTCTTTTTGGTGTTCGCCGGCTACGCCTGACGGGATCGAGAAAGCCAGCCTGTAAACCTTGTGGTTTTCATCGAACCTCTGGAGAAATTCACGAAACGGGGCGTTTGGAACAAGATCATCCTGGCTCTCGCCGACTCCCTGAATCCTTCAAAATTCCACTTCTATGAATCTCCCCGCCGCGCCCACGCTCCGCCTCGGCCCCGTCTTCACCGTCGCCTTGTTCATCGCGTGGGCGTCCGCGCTCACCGCCGCTCCCGGCGACCGGACCCGCGTCACCATCGTCGCGACCACCGATCTGCACGGAAACATTTTCCCTTTCGACTACTACACCCAGCGCCCCGCCAACGTCGGCCTCGCGAAGGCCGCCACGCTCATCACCCAAGCGCGCAAGGACGACCCGCAGCTGGTGCTGATCGACTCCGGCGATACGATCCAGGGCACGCCGCTCGCCTACTATCACGGCCGTAAAAACAACACCCCGCCCGATCCCATGATGCTTGCGATGAGCGCGCTGAAGTTCGACGCCATGGCCATCGGCAATCACGAGTATAACTTCGGCCTCGGCGTGTTTGAGAAGGCACGGCGCGAGGCCTCGTTCCCGTGGCTTTCCGCCAATACGTTTCGCGTCGGCACCGGGGAAACCGCCTTCGCGCCTTATCTCATCAAAGAGGTCAACGGCGCCCGCGTGGGCATCGTCGGTCTGACGACGCCCGGCGTGCCCAGTTGGGAAAATCCGGAAAACTTCGCCGGCCTTGAGTTTCGCGATCCGGTCGCCGCCGCCCGCAAATGGGTCGCCCACCTGCGCGCGACGGAGAAGGTCGATGTCGTGGTCGTCGCGATGCACATGGGCCTCGAACTGGATCTCGTCACCGGCCGCCCGAGTCCCGGGCAGGTCCCGCTGGAGAACGCCGCGTTCGCCATCGCGACGCGCGTGCCCGGCATCGACGTGATCGCGATGGGTCACACGCACCGCGAGGTCCCCTCGCTCGTCGTGAACGGCGCCCTCCTCGCGCAGGCCGGTCGTTGGGGCGACTGTATCATGCGCGCCGATGTGCACCTCGAAAAAGACGCCGGGGACCGCTGGCGCGTGGTCTCCAAGGCGTCGCGCACCATACCGGTCACCGAGCAGACGCCCGCCGATCCGGCGATCCTTGCGCTCGCCGAGCCCTATCACGTCGAGACGCAGGCTTGGCTCGGCAAGGTCGTCGGCCGGTCCTCCGTGGAACTCACCGCGCACGACGCCGCCTTTGGCGACAACGCGCTGGTCGATTTCGTCCACCGCGTGCAACTCGATGCCGGCAAGGCCGACGTCTCGCTCGCGGCCAGTTTCAACGCCCGTGCCCGCATCCCCGCCGGCGCGGTGACGGTCCGCGACATCGCCGGCCTCTACATCTACGAAAACACTCTGGTCGTCGTCGAAGCCACCGGCGCGCAACTCAAGGCCGCCCTTGAGCACTCGGCGCGCTACTTTCGGGCCTACGAAGCCGGCAAAACCGCCGCCGAACTCATCGATCCCGGAATCCCGGGCTACAACTTCGACATCGCCGAGGGCGTGGCCTACGCCCTCGATCTCCGTCAACCCTTCGGCTCGCGCGTCGTGGATCTGAAGTATCGGGGCGAGCCGCTCGACCCGGCGAAAAAGCTCCGCGTGGCGATCAACAATTACCGGCTCAACGGCGGCGGCGGCTACGCGATGTTCAAGGATTGCCCGGTCGTGGCGCGTTCGAGCGCCGAGATCCGCGACCTCATCATCGACTGGGTCGAGCGCAACGGTGCGGTGCCGGAAAAGCCGACCGGCAACTGGCGGCTGTTACCGTAGTCGCAGCGCTGCGGAACGAATGCGGAGCCGACGCAGTGGGTGCTTTTCGGATGCGGCCAGAGGGAAATACCATCGGCGCTTAATTTTTATCCTTTTGCGGATTGAAGGTAGCACCGGGACCTCCGGGCCCGTTTTCACGCGGAGGATCCGGGGAAAGCCCATCGGACCCGGAGCAACGGTCTTATTGCGCAAGGACAAAATGCGGGTCGGCGAGGAGGCGGTTGAGCAGAACGATGAGTTTGCGCATGATGGCGGTGAGG
>JBDNFZ010000260.1:0-9092 GCA_041689555.1 Opitutaceae bacterium
ACCCCTCCCGGTCTGGCGCCTTGGAAATCCAGTTTCCTGTCAGTTGGCGGAGATTTCGTCACCCGTTCTCGTCGGGGTAATTATTGAACTGCGTCGCCGCAAGAACGAGTTTAAGGCTGACAGTGATTATGCCTCGCTCACGCGATGCGTCTATATTTAGTGCCTCGGTGAAGGCTTATGCGCTTTGTGTTGGACGCGGGACTGCGGCGAGGGGAAAGGCCAACCCGGATGAAGCGCGCCGGCGGTGCTTCGGGTGGCGAGGAGCGGTCGTTTGGCCTGCGCCGCCACCGTGTTGGCGTCGCCCCAGCGAGTGTCGGCGCGGTTTTCCTCGCAGAGTGACACAGCTTCCGCCCGCGACGCGTATCACGCGCCGCCGCTCGTCCGGCCAAAATCGCGGGCCCACGCTAGTCATGCCGATGCAGCGCAACGCGGCGGCGCCCGCGCCTGTCGCGGCAGCGTGCCGACGCGCACGAGCGTGAAGCGCGCGCAGTGCGGGCATTGCAGATGCCACCGGGGCGGCGCCGCGACAAAACGGTGCATAGACTCATGTCCTGATTTTAAACCGCTCACAGTTGCGGAGCAAGACCAGCCACAGATCGACTTTTAGGCCGATCCGCTCCGCTCGTGACCTGCTGAGTTTTTCACCACGCCTAAAAAGACCACGAGACTGTCCACGGGTGTCAGTTACTTCTTCGAGAAGAGCCGTTCGATCGGCACTTTCAGCGCTCCGGCAATCGCAACCGCCTCCAGGTCGAGAACGCTCCTTTCGCCTCTTTCAATCCGCGCGATCGCTGATTGATCGATAATAACGCCGTTAGCCGCCAGTCTGGCGGATAGGTCTTGCTGGCTCACGGGGGTCCGCAGGCCCAAACGGATCTTACGGATCGTGACGCCAACGAGATTTTTGGCCGGCTTAACTTTCGAGGGCTTCAAGTTGAAATGAGTTCAACTTGACACTATCTGAAAAGAGTTCGCTTATTATGTGAATTTCACATAACTATGAAAAAGAACAAGACTCTTGATCGCAGTTTGGAGTGGATCCGCACCCACCCCGGAGCAGTCAATCTTGATGTTCCCGATGACCTAGTCGCGGCATGGCATTTTTTGTGACCCGATCCGCGGAGCGGCCGGAGCGGGCAAGGCATTCATTTCGTGGGGTTCGTGCATCGCGTGATGGCACCCGAGGGCGGCGGCAAGCGCCGCCCCGACACTGCCGGGTTATTCGGATTGGCTCTTAGCGAAGATCGGCGACCCCGCCGCGGAGGCCGAAGAGTTGACCCACCTCGGTCGCGGTGAGGGCGCGATCAAAGACGGCGAGGTCGTCGAGGTGGCCGACGTAGGCGGCGGCGAGCACGAGTTGCACCTGTTCGGCCTGCCAGCCGAAGGTGAGGTCCCAACCGGTGATAGCGCCCATCGCGCGGCCGTCGACGTAGAGTTGCCCGACGCCGGCGCGGCCGGAATTGAGCCGGTCGTAGGTGAAGGCGACGTGGGTCCAACGCGTGCGCGAGAACGGCGCGCGGTAGAGGGCGACCATGGGGCGCTCGGCGTCGGTCATCTTCGCCCAATCGAGGTTGCGCGGGTTCCACAGGTCGAAGCGCGGGCGGATCGCATAGCGGAAGTGGCGCGGCGACTCGTCGCGCGACCATTCGAGAAAGATGTAGCCCTGCTTGGTGTCGCCCGCGACGATCTGCACCGGGTCGCAGTAACCGGGTTCGAGGTCTTCGTCGGGGTTGATTTTCAACCAGAGGGAGACGGTGCCGCTCCAATCGGCGGCAAGGTAGTCGATCGCGCCCGGGCCCTTGAAATAGGGGCGCACGGGATTTTTTTTCGCAACGCGCAGAGAGCCGCCGAACTTGCCCTCGGTGCCGGTGAGGTTGATGGCGTCGGTCGTCACGGCCGGGCCGCTGGTGCCGCCGCCGGCAAAGTAGAGCGTGCGGTCGCCGCGGGAAAAGTCGGCGTCGAACTGCAGGTCGAACGAGGCGTGGAGGGTAAGGGCCTGCTTGAGCGGCCGGAGATCGGCAGCCACCGCCGTCGCGCCACGGCCGCCCGCGAGGACGGCCGCGGCGAGGACTAAGATGGCGGTGAAGCCGCGAAGCGCGCGTGGAATCATAGGAGGGGCGTGATGCGCCGGTTGTTCGCCCGGCGCCAAGATCGGCGGACGCGGGGCTACTTCTTCACCTCGTCCCAATTGTTGGCCAAGGCGATCCGGTCGAGCGCGACGCGCGGCGCGTAGTCGGCGGAGATGACTTTGGATTTGCCGAGATAGGCAAACGCGCGGCGGACGGACTTGGCCTCTTCTTTCTTCGCCTCAAGCGCGCCGCCGGCGAGGGCTCCGACTTCGGTGGCGTAGGCGGTGGCGAGCGAGTCGACGCGCTTCAGCGTGGCAGGGTCGGGCGCATAGACCAGCGACTCGGCCAAGCGCAGCATTTGGGCCGTGCTCTGGAGTGTGGCCGCATCGGCGCGGATGTCGGCGGCGATCCGGGAGCGCTTGGCGGCGGTGGCCTCGGCGGTGAGGACGCCCTCGGTGCCGCCCTCGATGGCGCGCGGGGGGAGGGGGCGATACCAGATGTTGCGGAAGCGAACGGGATTGCCGTGGTCTTGGAGTTTCAACGGGCCCTTGGCGGGGAACTCCACCGGGATGGAGCGTTTCAGGTGGCCGCCAGGGCCCTCAAGCGGGGTCGCATCCTGCACGAGCACGCCGTTGCAGAAAACCGTGATATAGCCGGGGTCGACGAGTTTGCCGTCTTTGTGCACGGGCCGGCGGAAGACGATGTCGTAGACTTGGAATTCGCCGGGCGCGCGGAGGGCGTTGGCGAGGGGAGGGTTGATGCCGTAGACCGAGGCGGCGAAACCGTCGGAGTAGGTGGGGTTGTCGTAGTTGTCGAGGACTTGGACCTCGGCGCGGCCCATGAGGAACACCCCGCTGTTGCCGCGGCCCTGGCTGTCGCCCTTCACGTCTTTCGGCGCGGCCCACTCGATGTGGAGCTGGCAGTCGCCGAATTCTTCCTTGGTGCGGATGTAGCCGGACTTGGGCACGCATTCGAGGGCGCCGTCGTTGATGATCCATTTGGTGGGCGTGGCGGCTTCGCCGGGCTTGGGGTCGGACTCCCATTTGGCGAGCGAAGCGGCGGTGCCGTCGAAGAGGACGATCGCGTCGGACGGCGGTTTACCGGGCTGGGCGGCGGTGCTGTAGGTGCCGGGCTCGACGCGCTTGGGCTGGGGACGGTTGCGGTCGTGGATGGCCCACGGGTGGTTCGCGTCGGGGGCGTCGCCGTAGAAGGCCGGGCCGGACGCGGGTGCGGCGAGACCGGCGGAGCCGGACAGTGAAAGGGCGCTCAGGACAAGAAGCTGCAGGGATCGTTTCATGGGGAGGAGAGTGGGTCGATTGGGGAGCGGTGCCGGGCGGACCGCAACCCAAACGTAGTCGGGGCGCAGCAGGAAAAAGAGGGGAAAGAAAAGCGAGGTCACGGCTGCGCGGGAACGTAGCTGTCCGGTGACGAGGATCGGGTTCGTAGTCCCGGCTAAAGCCGGTTCCGGGGCCTGTGGATTCCGGCTTAAGCCGGGGCTACGAACCCGAAATCGATCCGGCCTGACCGCCGGTTTTTACCGTGCGGAAAAGGCGGTCAGAATTCAGGTTGCGGAGCGTGGAGGCGCGCCGTTGTCTGACCGTTCCATGAGTCTCGATGCGCCCGCGCCAAGCCCGGTGGATGGTGCCCCTTATTCGTTCGGGGTGGCGGCGGCGTGCTTCAACGCCGCGTCAGTCGAAGGGTTGTTGACCAGCCTGCAGGCGACGTTGCGGGCAGGCGGCGTGCGCGCCGAAGCCATCGAGGTGGTGCGGGTGCCGGGCTCCCATGAGCTTCCTTATGCGGTCCAGTTGCTGGCCGAGACCGGTCGGCACGACTGTCTGATCGCCTTGGGCGTGCTGATCGGCGGCGACACCAACCACCACGAGATGGTCGGCGGCAGTGTTTCGCAGGCCTTGCAGCAGGTGAGCCTGGCCGCGCGGCGGCCGGTGATCAACGGCGTGGTCGTCGCCAACACGCGCGCCCAAGCCGAGGCCCGCTGCACCGGTCCGATCAACCGAGGCGCGGAGTTCGCCGGCGCCGCGCTGACGATGGCCGCCCTGAAGCACGCATTTTCCCGATGAGCAAAGCCCTGTTTACCCAACGCCGCGACGGTCGCGTCGCCGCCCTGCAATATCTCTATGCCTGGAGTCTCAACGACCCCAAGAACCTGGCGGAAGACCTCGGCGTGTTCTTCGAGAACATGGAGCATCCGCGGCCGCACTACGCTTATGCCGAGGAGATCATCCAAGGGGTGATCCTGAACCAGGTGGAAATCGACGATACGATCAAGAGTCTGGCGCAGAACTGGGACTTTGACCGCATCGCGAAGATCGACCTCGCGATTTTGCGGCTGGCGGTGTTCGAGATGAAGTTCCGCAAGGACATCCCGCCGGTGGTCTCGATCAACGAGGCGATCGACCTCTCGAAGCAGTTTTCCAACCTCGATTCGAAGCGGTTCATCAACGGCATCCTCGACAAGTTCAAGGGCCAGACCGGCCGCGACGCCCGCAAGGTGGAGACGGCGTGAGGCGCAGGCGGATATGTGGAAAGCCGGAAAACAGGAATCGGACATGGTCGGGCTTGGAAACAAAGAACTCAGCGGCCGGGTGATCGAGGCCGCCATCGCCGTGCATACGACGCTGGGGCCGGGTTTCATCGAATCGGTTTACGAAAGCGCCCTTTGCTTGGAATTGAGCGCGCGAGACATCGCGTATGAACGCCGGAAAACCATCGCGGTTGTTTATCGGGGGGAAGAAGTGGGCCGGCACCGGCTCGATCTTTTGGTCGAGAAGGTGCTCTTGGTGGAACCCAAAGCCGTGAAAGCCATCGAAGATATTTTTTTCGCCGCGGGCCGCTCGCAAATGCGTGCGGCCGGAATCACCGACGGTTTGATTCTCAATTTTGCGGCCATGCCGCTCGCCATCAAACGCATCGGACCCGGACTTTCCGGTTCCTGATTTCCAGCTTTCCACATCCATGTTCGGTCTCTTCAAAAAATTTAAGGACGGTCTCGCCAAGACGTTTACCGCGATCGCCACGAAGACCCGCGGGCTCTTCGGCGGACGGAAGATCGACGCCGCGTCGCTCGACGAGCTGGAAGAGGCGCTCTACACCGCCGATTTCGGCGTCGCCACGACCGAGGAAATCCTCGCCGAGATCAAGGCCGCCTACAAAAACGACGCGAACCTCGCGGGGCAGGCGGCGGCGGTGATCGGCTCCGGCGTGCTCCGGCGCGTCCTCGCCGGCAGCGAGCGCGAGATCCGCGCGGCCGCGCAAGGACCCACGGTGATCGTGCTGATCGGCGTGAACGGCTCGGGGAAGACGACGACCACGGCGAAACTTGCATGGAAGCTCAAGCAAGAGGGCAAGTCGGTCATCGTCGCCGCGTGCGACACGTTTCGCGCGGCGGCGGTCGAGCAGCTCAAGACCTGGGCCCAGCGCCTCGACCTGGAAATCGTCGCCAGCCACACGGGCGCGGACTCGGCGGCGGTGGCGTTCGACGCCTTGCAGGCGGCGAAGAGCCGGGCCCGCGACTTCCTGATCGTCGACACGGCAGGTCGCCTGCACACCAAAAGCAACCTCATGGAGGAACTCGCGAAGATTCGCCGTGTGTTACAGAAGCTCGACCCGACGGCGCCGCACGAGGCGTGGCTGGTGGTGGACGGCTCGCTCGGCAGCAACTCGATCGAGCAGGCCAAGGCGTTTCACAAGAGTTTCGGTCTCACCGGTCTCGTGATCACGAAGCTCGACGGCACCTCGCGGGGCGGCGCGATCGTGGGCATCTGGCGCGAGTTAAAACTGCCGATCTACTTCGTGGGCCTCGGCGAAGAGAAGGAGGACTTGCAGCCCTTCAGCGCCGAGAATTACGCGCGGGCGGTGTTCGGTCAGGACGGTTAGGCGCGGCCGGCCGGGCGGACCGATTCAAATCGCTTGCCTGCACCCGGGGCTTGCCCTTGCCCCGGCGCTCCGCACGTGATGAAGCCCGATCCGACCGAGCCCGACGATATCACCCTGTTCTTGGTGCCGCCACGAGGGGAAGAGGACGGTTGCGGCGAGGCCCGCGGCTGATTTTTCGTGTATGATCCGCATGCTTCGTCTTTCCGCGGCGATGTTGATTTCGCTGCTTTCGGCGCGGGCTCATGATCCTGGCCCGAGCACGGTGCAAGTCGCGGTTGGAGGCGATGCCGTGGAGGTCGCGGTGACGTTTTCGAACGCCGATCTGCTTGCGCTGAGGCCGCCGTCGCCGGTGACCGGGGAATGGATTGCCGACCTGATCGAACCGGGGGTTTCCGGTCAGGTGCTGACGCCGCGCTCGACCGACACGATTCCGACGCGAAGGAGAGCGGCAATTCACCGTCACGTTTCCGCGTCCGGTTGCGGGCGGCGAAGCCGAGCTACGGGCACGGCGCTTTGCTTCGTTGCCGCCGGGGCACCGCCAATTCGCGCCGGGTCGTAGCCGAAGGTGGGGCGGGGCCGGCGGAACGGTTGCTCTCGGCGGCGGAGCCGGCGGTGAAATTCAAGCTTGCCGCCCTATCGGGCGCGGGAGCCGTCGCGGTGGCGGCGGTCGAAGTGCCGTCGATATTTCCGGCGTTCATGATGCTGGGCGCGGAGCACATCTGGACGGGCTACGATCACCTCTTGTTTCTCTTCGGGCTGCCGGTGGTCTGCACCCGTTTCCGCTCAACGGTGTTGATCATCTCGTGCTTCACGCTCGCGCACTCGCTCACGTTGGCGTTGGCCACGCTCGACATCGTCAATCTGCCGGGCCGTTACACCGAGCCGTTGATCGCGGCGTCGATCGTTTACGTCGGCGTGGAAAATCTCGCGCGCCGCGGCACCGAACCGCGCGGCCGCTGGGCGCTCACGTTTGTCTTCGGGCTGATCCACGGCTTCGGCTTCGCGAGCGTGCTGCGCGAACTCGGCGTGGGGCAGGACGGGCGGGGACCGGCGATGCCGCTGTTCTCGTTCAATCTCGGCGTCGAACTCGGCCAGATCGCCATCGCGGCGCTCGCGCTGCCGATCATCTGGCGGTTGCGGCGGAACGAAACGTTTCTCCGGCGCGGCGTGCCGGCGCTCTCGGCCGCAGTCGCGTTGGCCGGGCTCCATTGGTTGTTGGAGCGAACGCTTTTTTCGTGAACAGAAAAGGGGCAGGTCGACGGTTGGGTTGAGCCGCGATCGGTTGGACGGTGCATCGCACCCGCCTTTGTAGGCCGCTCGCTTGCGGGCGCTCAACGACCGGAGCGCTCGCAAGCGAGCTGCCTACCGCCAATTCGGCCGGTGCGTCCCTCGGGAACAAAATTGTTCGAGCGTGCTTGGCTTCGGATGTGCGTTTTGTTCGAGTTCGTCCTTTGAGGGCCGGCAATTCGGCAGACTCTCCGAACAACCCCGCCGCTATGAAACGACTTTTTCCGATCTTGGGATTTCTGCTCACCGCGCCCCTGCTCCCGGCGGTTGTGCCCGTGCCGAAGGACGTCGTCGTCCGCATGGTCGACGGGGCCAAGCCGCGCAACGTCGTCTTTATTCTCGCCGACGACCATCGCTACGACGCGCTGGGCTTTATGGGCCACCCTTTCGCCCGCACGCCGCAGCTGGACGCGATGGCGCGCAACGGCGTCCACTTGAAGAACGCGCTGGTCACGACCTCGCTGTGCTCGCCGAGCCGCGCCTCGATTCTCACCGGCCTCTATACGTTTCGCCACCGCGTGATCGACAACAACCGGCCGATTCCCGAGGGCACGGTGTATTTCCCCCAATACCTCCAAAAAGCCGGCTACGCGACGGCCTTCATCGGCAAGTGGCACATGGGCGGCGATTCCGACGAGATGCGGCCGGGCTTCGACCGCTGGATCAGCTTTCGCGGTCAGGGCGAATACCTCCCGCCCAATCCCGATTACACGCTCAACGTCGACGGCCAGCGCGTGAAACAAAAAGGCTACATCACCGACGAGCTTACGGACTACGCGATCGATTGGATCGCCGGGCAAAAAGCCCGCGACAAGCCGTTCTTCCTCTATCTCTCGCACAAGGCCGTCCACGCCAACTTCACGCCGGCCGCGCGCCATGCGGGCCAACTCGCCGACGTGCCCTATGCGCGCCCGGCGACCGAGGCCAAGGCCGACCCCGCCGGCAACCGCCCGCGCTGGCTCGCCGACCAGCGCAACAGTTGGCACGGCGTGGATTTTCCCTATCACAGCGAACTCGATGTCGGGGAATATTACCGGCGCTACGGCGAGACGCTCAGCGCGGTCGACGACGGGGTCGGTCGGATCATGGAGCAGTTGAAGAAAATGGGGATCTACGAAGACACCCTCGTGATTTACATGGCCGACAACGGATTCATGTTCGGCGAACACGGTCTGATCGACAAACGCGTGGCCTACGAAACCTCGATCCGCGTGCCGATGCTTATGCAATGCCCGGCGCTGTTCAAGGGCGGCACCGTCGTCGAGCAAGTCGTGGCCAACATCGACATCGCGCCGACGATCTTCGAGGCCGCCGGCATCGCGACTCCGCCGCACATGGACGGACGCAGCTTTCTGCCGCTGGCGCAGGGAAAGACGATCCCGTGGCGCGATTATTTCCTCTACGTTTATTACTGGGAGAAAAATTTCCCGCAGACGCCGACGGTCTTCTCGCTCCGCGGCGACCGCTACAAATACATCACTTATTACGGCCTCTGGGATGCCGACGAACTCTACGACCTGAACGCCGACCCGCGTGAGTCGAAGAACCTCTTTTACGACCCGCAGTTTAGGCCGGTCGCGACCGCGATGGAGAAGCGGCTTTACGCGATGATGGGCGAGCTGGGCGGGATGGAGATCCCGCTCAACGCCCCCATCGGCGGGTCGAACAACAAGCGGCTGGGGCCGCGCGGCGGCGACCATGCCGAGGATTTTCCGGCCGCCCTGGTGGTAGAGAAGCCGATCAACCGAAGCGCAAAGTAACCCGCTCAAAATCTTAATTTTCCATGAAGCCATCACGCCCGGCTCTCACCCGCCGCAGTTTCATCATCGATGTCGCCGCCGC
>JBDNFZ010000261.1:0-2330 GCA_041689555.1 Opitutaceae bacterium
CGCCGGGAAACTCGAACGTCACTGACGCTCGCCCGCCCTCGTCGGCCAAGCCCTTCAGCCGTCGCTCCATCCGTCGGATATTGGCACCGTTGTTCGTGAGTTGGTAATTGGGGAAACCGATCCTTCCCGCGAAGTCGGGCTAGAGCATTCCGCGGGAGCTCGGTTCCCGCAGGCCGCAGTCGGCGAACAATTGCGCGACCTTTTCGTCGTCGGACAGCCGTCGGTTGCGAACGATCAGATTCGCGGCCTGCATTGTCGCCTGTAGTTTTTCCGTCGCCGCGATTTTGGTCTGCAATCGCGTCACCGCATCGGCGTCTTCCGAACGAATGATGCGTGGAGTAAAGGGAGAGTTCATAAGGTCAGGGCGAATTTCCGGGTCGCTGGCGCGGCCCGCGTTGCAAGGTGAGAAGCGACCGATCCATCGTCGGCCGCGGGGCTATCTGCCGGCCCGGGCTTTCAAAAATTCGCAGTCGGCGCTTCCGCGCTTTCGCGAGCAGGTCGTCGGTCGCGGCGTCACCGGGAAATGCGACGACCGTGCGCGCCAGTCCAACCAGCGTCGTGTTACGTTCCGTCGGAGTGGCGGGACCGTCGTGCATCCCGTTCGCCGTGACACGCCATACCGGCACGCCTCGCGGTTGCGCCCAGGCTTCCACCTGCGCAGCCACCATGGCGCGGGCGGTAATTCGCTGCTGGGCGAGGGCTCCACGTGACGAGTTCTGTTTGGTCGCTCCCGAGGACAGGAGCTAAAAGCTTGCCGCAGGGAGCGACCAAACAGCGGTAGATGTGAGGACGTCGGTTCAGGCAGAATGCAAAAACATCATGAACCAGAAAAGCATGCAGGGCACCGCGGCAACGCCGCAGCGTAAGTTCGACGAGACTTACAAACGCAACGCGGTGGCGCTCACGCTCCACGGCGACCGCACGGTGAAGCAGGCAGCCAAGGAACCGGGCTTGCCGAATTGGCAGCTCTACGAGTGGCGCAAGCTCTATGCGCCCCGGCCGGGTGAGGGCGGCCCGAAGCCGCAGACCCTGGAGGAGGCCGAGCAGGAAATCGGCCGCCTGCGCTCGGAGGTGATCCGAATGCGGGAACGGGAGGTGGTCTTAAAAAAATCACCGGGCATCCTCTCCGAAACGCCCGAGAGCGGTATGCCCAGGTTGCAGCGATGAAGGGCGAACACCCGATCCAGATGCTCTGTGAACTCTTGGCGGTCTCGCCCAGCGGCTACTACCGCTGGCGGCAGGTCGGTCCGAGCCCTCGGCAAGAGGAGGATGCGCGCATCAGCGCGCAGATCGCCGCGGCCCACCGCGCCAGCCGCGGCAACTACGGGGCGCCGCGGATCCTGGAGGATCTGCGGGAGGCCGGCACTTGCACGAGCAAACGCCGTTGTGCCCGCCTGATGCGGGCCCAAGGGCTGAGGGGCCGCAAAAAGCATCGCCGCAAGCCGCGCACAACCGACAGCCGCCATGAGCAGCCGATCGCGGCTAATCTGCTCGCCAAGCGGCCGGCGCCAACCGGGCCCAATCAATCGTGGCTGACCGACATCACCTACCTCGAAACCGCCGAAGGCTGGCTTTACCTGGCGGCGATCCTCGACCTGTGGAGCCGCAAGATCGTGGGCTGGGCGTGTGGGCCGACGCTGCATACCAGTTTGGTCCTTACGGCCCTGCAGCCAGGGTCTTTTGTTTTGAGCTCATTTCGAGCGGAGGATGCGAAGGCAGGCGGCGGGGTTGGAGTAGAGGTGTTCCTTGACGATGGGCAGGGGGCAGCCGGGAAAGTGACGCGGCAGGAGGGAGAGCAAGGCGCTGCGCAGCAGCGCGAGATTGGCGAGGGCGTTGGGGTTGCGGGTGCGGGAGCGATCTTCGCCTCAGAAGACATCGCGCTGCCAATGGTTGCGGATTTTAACGCCGGCCCAATGGCCGCGCACCAACGCGTGCCAATGGGCCGGGCAGCGCTCGCCGGGTTCGGCACTGGACCGATAGAAACGGCTTTCGCAGGAAGTCCGGCCCGTGGCTTTGACGGCGCGCTCGCTGCGCACGACGATCAGGCTGCGGGCGAAGGGGAAGTCGGCGGCGATGGGGTCGATGGGGAAGGCATGGACGCCGCGGTGTTCGACCCGGCCGTGGGCACAGAGGTCTTCGAAAAAAAGGGCGCGCCCTGCAAAGCGTCGAACGCCTTGGCCTGCGCGAGCAGTTTCGGTTGGTTGCCCTTGATCTGGAGCAGATATTCGCCGCCTTTCTCCGCGATGACGCGGGCGTTGGGTCGGAGGCAGTGCAGTGCGTCCGCGGTGATCGTCTTGTTGTCCAAAGCCGGGAGCGACGCGAGGAGCGCG
>JBDNFZ010000262.1:0-4315 GCA_041689555.1 Opitutaceae bacterium
AAGACGTCGAGCAGCGCGGGCGGGCGCGGGAGAACGGCGGCGAGGTAAGCGCGCGAATACCTGCGCTGAGCGGGCATTCCGCAGATCGCGACCGCGGTGCCGAAGGCACGGAGCGGATAAAAGATGAACTCGGGCAGCACGACGAGGGCGATGAACGAGGGCCAGCGGCCGAGAGTCATCGCGTGCGCGGCAAGGGCGCGGGATTCGTCGCGCCAGACAAAGGTGGCGAGGACGATCACGGCGAGAGCCAAGACCGCGAAGACGGCGAGGCGGCGACGGCGGGACGCAGGGGTGGAGACTGAGGGAGAGGAAAGCAACGAATGAGCGGCGCTTGGGGCGCACGGCGCACCTTCAGTAACCCGCGTCGGCGAGTTGGCGGCGGAGCGCGGCGAGGGAAGGGGCGGCTTCGTGCACCGGGCTCTCTTTCCAGATGCACTCGATGGTGAGGCGGTCGTTGTAGCCGGTTTTCTTCAGGGCGCGCAGGAAGGGACGGAAGTCCTCGCCGTTCACGCCGGGAGCGGCGCGGTCTTTGTTCTCGGCGATTTGAGTATGATAGATCGGGCCGACGCGGAGAATGTCGTCGGGGGATTCCCCGTTGCGGAGCATGTGGAAAAGATCCACGAGGAGTTTCACCGCGGGGTGGTCGGCGCGACGGACGGCCTCGGCGCCCTCGACGATGGTGTTGACCAGATTGCACTCGCCGCGGTGAAGCGGCTCGACGACGAGGGTGACGCCATGGGCTTGGGCGAGGGGGGCGAAGAGCCGCAAGGCCTCGACGTATTGCTCGAAGGCGCGGGCGGTAGGCCAGCCCTCCGGGATCATCCGCGCGACGGCGCTGCCGAAGACGACGATGGACAGGCCGATCTCTCCGGCGCGGCGGAAGGCGGTCTCGGCGTAGCGGGCGAGCGCGGCGGAATCGACGGCGGGACCGACGGCCTTGAGATCGGGCGGCAGGAAGCAGTTGGCGGCGGGCATCGCGAGCGGCGCGGCGAGGTGGGCGGCGGCGTGGGGCGCGAAGGCGTCGTCCGGCGAGCGGGGCAGCAGGAAATTCTGCACGTGGCCCTCGATGAAATCAAAGCCGTGCGGGGCGGGCAGGGTGGCGAGGGCGGCGGGATCGAGGCAGAGGCCGAGTTACATGACGGGGATTTTTTTGCGGGGCTGAAGGGAAGCCGGGGCGGCGCGGGGAGCGGACGAGCCGCGCCGGACCACGCGAAGGTTGCGGCTCGGTCGAAGCGCAACGGCCCGGCGCGGGCGAGAGACGAGGAGGCGCGATTATTTGCCGAAGGACTTGGAGAAATCTTCGCCGGAGGCGGCGACGGTTTTTTTCTTCTTGGGACGGCGGCGGGCGGAGTCGGCGATCTTCTGTTGGAGCATGCGTTCGTAGCGGGCGGCATCGAGGGGGAGGGCGATGGTCTCGTCGGTCCAGGCCGAGAGGAGCATGGCGTTGGCCAGTTCGACGGAGTGGATGCCCTCGGCGGCGGGGGAAAGCAGCGTCGCGCCGTCGAGGATCGCGTCGGTGAAATTCTTGAGGATCTCGTTGTGCTGGCCGCCGTGGCCGGCGGCGGAGATGGCGACATCCCACGTGTCGGGGCGGGAGAAGGCGCCGGGGGACGTGCGGGAGAATTCCGACATGGGCGTCTCGTTGCGCGTGTAGGCGATCTTGTCGTTTTCGTAGACGAGCTTACCGCGCTCGGCGGTGATCTCGAGACGGTTGGTGCCGGGGGCTTCGCCGGTGGAGGTGATGAAGACGCCGGTGGAACCGTTGGGGAACTCCATGTAGGCGGTGACGTCGTCCTCGACCTCGATGGCGTGGTATTTGCCGAAGGCGCAATGGGCGCGGATGCGTTTGGGCTGGCCGAACATCCAATGAAAGAGATCGAGGTTGTGCGGGCACTGGTTGAGGAGGACGCCGCCGCCCTCGCCCTTCCACGTGGCGCGCCAGCCCCCGGAGCCGTAGTAGGCCTCGGTGCGAAACCAATTGGTGATGATCCAATTCACCCGGCGGATCTCGCCGAGCTCGCCGGAGAGGATGAGATGGCGGATCTTTTGGTAATACGGGTCGGTGCGCTGGTTGAACATCGCGGCGAAGACCTGTTTCTTGTTCTTGTGCGCGGCGAGGAGACGCTGGGCGTCGGCCTTGTGCACGGAGACCGGTTTTTCGACCATGACATGGAGACCGGCCTGCAGGCCGAGGATGCCCAGGCTGGTATGCTGATAGTGCGGGGTCGCGATGATGACGGCGTCGATGAGATCGGAGGCGATCAACTCCTCGGCCTTAGCGTAAGCTTTGGCCTGTGGAAACCGCGTGCAACGGGCGGAATCGAAATCGGAGACGGCGGTGAGTTCGAGGCGGGGAATCTTGCCGGCGAGGATGTTGGTGGCGTGGGCGGCGCCCATGTTACCGAGGCCGATGATACCGATGCGGACGTTTTTCATGGGAGACGAAGGGGACATAAGAGGGAAAAGACGGGTCGAATCGGGAGACGCGACGCGAAGGCTGCAAACATTTTTCCATCTGCAAGGGAGGATTGCGCCCGCCGGCGAACAAATTGGGAGGCATCGCGCGATGGCCGGAAAAAGCACTTGCTTCCGGTCGGGGCATCCAGCTTTGTGACCCTTCATTTGTTCGGGCTGTAGCGTAGCCTGGTAGCGCGCTTGCATGGGGTGCAAGAGGTCGTGAGTTCGAATCTCACCAGCCCGACCATTTCAACCCCCACTAATTTTCACGTATTGTCGCGTCTGTTCACGTCTAACTGCGACACTCACAGTGGGTTGGAAAATAGGTGTTTGATGACAGGCGACGACAGGCGATGACAGGCTACGACCCTCTGCGACCCCCGTTTGTGTGCGTATTTGTGTGCGTTTCTGTGTGCGTGCGATTTCGGCTAAATTTCTGACCTGCCGCTTCAACGCATGAATTTTTTAGCAAGCGAAGGTTTGCCGCGAACCGAATACCGGCTGATTAACGACCGATTGCGGGCGGCGTTGTCGCCTCTGAAAGCAGCGCAATACGGGTAACGATCAGGCGCTCAGCACCCTCAACGAACTTGACCATTGCTGGTCCCGCCCTAACGACGGCGTGCCGTCTGTGAAGAGCGTCGTGCTGCGGAAGCGCGGTGCCCTGAGCGATATTCAGCTCATCACGAACGATAGCCTCATCCATCATTCGGCCGAGCTGGCCCGGAATATTTCCCGTGGAAGGTTTAGGCATAGGGTTCACGGTGTCCGCCCCGCACACGAAAACGTGAAAATTACCATTCATATAGGTCTTGAAACGGTGTTACGTTATCATACCATAAATTAAGAAGTGAGCACAAAACGTAACACAGGCACCCAACTCGTGAAGGCTGGCAACTACGTCCGCAGCCTCGGGGTTTTCCGTGCCCGTGACATGGTCGCAGCCGGTTACTCGCGGGAATACCTTCGCCGCCTCGTCGGACAAGAGCAAGTGCGTCAACTCGGACGCGGGCTTTACGCCTCGATGAACTTCGATGGCGACCACAATCTTTCTCTTGTCGAGGCCGCCAAACGCGTGCCGCGCGGCGTAGTCTGCCTGATCTCTGCTCTCCAGTTTCACCAGATCGGGACGCAGTCGCCGCATCAAGTCTGGCTGGCGCTCCCGCGCGACACCAATTGCCCAAGCAGCGGGAATCTGCCGTTTCGGTTCTGTAAGTTTTCTACGGCTTCCTATTCCTTCGGAGTCCAGGAGCACTCACTGCCGGGTGGCATCGTGCGCATTTACTCTCCCGCAAAGACCGTGGCCGACTGTTTCAAGTATCGGCACAAGTATGGTCTCGATGTGGCGCTCGAAGCGCTGCGTGAGGGCTGGCGGGAAAAAAAATTCACCATGAATGAACTGTCCAAAGCGGCTGCCGTCTGCCGGGTGAGCCGAGTTCTCCAACCTTATCTTGAGATGCTGACATGAGCGCACCGAAAAATATCTCAGCGTCGGTAAAGGCCCGCCTTCAAAACGTCGCTGGCAAACGCGGTGAAGATTTTAACCCGCTGCTCCTACGCTACGGCATCGAACGCCTGTTATTCCGACTGAGCCAATCGCCCTACGCCGACGGGTTCCTGCTCAAGGGGGCGATGCTGTTTGTCGTTTGGGATGAGAAAACCCATCGCCCCACGCGCGATGTCGATCTCATGGGATTCGGTCCTTCGGAAAAAATGGATTCTATGTATGCACTTCATTCCCCTGAAAATTAGGAACGGCCGGCAGTGGGAGCGGCCGACCGCCGCGAACCGTGCGGCCGAGGACCGGAGCCAGCGCCACGGCTTGCTGCATCAAGCGGTGGAACAACAGGCCGCGGGA
>JBDNFZ010000263.1:0-7581 GCA_041689555.1 Opitutaceae bacterium
CGCCTCCTCGCCGACCCGCATTTTGTCCTTGCGCAATAAGACCGTTGCTCCGGGCCCGGCCGGCCCGGCCAAAGGGGCGCCGCCGACCAATCACGTCGGGCCCGGAGATCCCGAAGCTACCGGCGTAAATCTGATTCTCACCGGGACGTTACTAAAAGCCTCAAGCTTGGGGCTTCGCCCCGCCCGGCTCATCGTCGGGCTCCGCGGCCGCCAACCGCAGCGTGATGATCGGCAGCAGGCAGAGCAGGCCCGCGACGGTCAGGCCCAGCACCGCGTAGCCCGCGATATCGTGGACGGTGCCTTCGATGGCGGCCGGACCGTAGGCGTAGGCCCAGCCGGTCAGAAACAACCCGCGCGCGAGATTTGTCAGCACGGCGAAACCCATCGCCGCCACCACCAGCGTCACCTTCTGCCAGAGCCGCTCCACAAACACCGCCGCGAGAAACGAACCCGCAAAGAGGCATGCCGTCAGCGAGCGGATACCCGAGCAGGCGTCTTCCACGCCCACGCTCCCCTTGGGCAGCACGAGCACGTTGCCCTGTTGTTCCACCGGCAGCCCGAGCATCTCAAAGACGAACGACACCACCGTGACGACCTTCCGCAGCAAAAAGAGACTCAACTGGCTCTCCACCACCGAGACCATCGGCGCCGAGACCAGCCACACGAGCACGGGAAACAAAAACCATCCCGTCAGCCGCACCCGCGGATCCGCCAGCAATCCCGTCGCGGCCCTCGCCTCCCCTGCGGGCTCCGGGGCGTTGAGCCACAACAACGCCAGCACCACGCCGATCATCCCGAGCGTGAGCGCCAGCGTCCCCGGCTGCGACGACCCGGCGCCGGCCCGGTAAAACGCGCCCAAGAGAAAGAACAACGCGCCCCCCGCGAGCATCGCGCCGAAAAAAAGCCCGCAGCCCCACGCCCGCCACCCGCGCACCCGCGGGCTCTCCGGCGCGGCGCACGCCGCCAGCGCCGCCTCGATCCTCGCCCAGCGGTCAAACAGCACAAACCCCGCGAACGCCGGCACGAGCCAGCCGAAACTGTAGTCATCCTTGAGGCGCCACCAATGCGACTGATCCCACGCCACGAACCCCATAAACCCGAGCGCCAGCCCCAGCGCCGCGCGAAAAGCCCCCGGCATCCGCGCCAGCCCCCCGCGCACGTCGTCCAAAAGTTTCGGCATCGCCGCCATCCGACCCACGCCCGCCCGCCGGGGCAAATTAATTTGCGCCCGGCCGCGCTCGGATCCGCCGCCCCGTTCGCACGAGCCGGGCCACGGCTCGCGTCTTCCCTTGCTAGACGACGCCGCCTAATCGCATTTTCAAAAAAAGTGCTCTCACCACCCCTGCCGCCCCGCCCTCTTCGGCTGCGTTTGCCCACCGCCCGCCTCGTCGGCGCCTTTCTCGCCATCGCAAGCGTCGCCGTCGCCGCCAGTCCGATCCCCGTGTGGCCCGCCGTTGCCAGCGATCTCGCGTCCGATCCGACCGCTCATTTCGGCACGTTGCCCAACGGCGTTCGCTACGTCATCCTGCCCAACGACACTCCCCGCGACCGCGTCTCCCTCCGCCTCCTCGTCGCCGCCGGGTCCCTCCAGGAACGCGACTACGAGCGCGGCATGGCCCACTTCATCGAGCATATGGCCTTCCGCGGCACGCGCCGCCATCCCGGCGACGCCCTCGCCCGGGAACTCGCCCGCCTCGGCATCGCCTTCGGCCCGCATAGCACCGGCTTCACCGGTTACGCCTCGACGTCCTACCACCTCGATTTGCCCGACGCCTCGGAAGCCATGCTCCGCCGCGGCCTCGATGCCCTCCGGGCTTACGCCGCGGAGGTCACCTTCGAACCCGACCAGGTTGAGCGCGAGCGCGGCGTCGTCTTCGGCGAGAAGGCCCTGCGCGATACCGTCGCCTCACGCCTTGCCGCCGCGCAGTTCCAATTTCTGTTTCCCTCCGCTCGCGAGGTCCGCCGCCCGCCCATCGGCGTCGATGAAACCATCCGCAGCTTCACTGCCCGACAACTGATCGACTTCTACGACGCCTGGTATCGTCCCGAGCGCTTTGCTCTCATCGTCGTCGGCAACGTCGCTCCCTCGGCGGTCGAGGCCGCCGTCGCGGACTTCTTCGGTCCGCTCCGTGCCCGCGCCCCCGCCCGCGACCAGGCCACCGATTTGATCACCTCCACCGCGTCCGCACCCGCCATCCGCCTCTGGTTCGACCACGGTTTCGGTGGCGCCGAATTTTCCCTGCGCCACGCCGCCCCGGATCCGTCGCCCCCCGACGACCGCCTCCGCCGCACGCGTGAAGTGCATCGCGTGCTGGCGGTCGCCATCATGCAGCGCCGGCTCAACAACCTTGCCCGAACCGCCGGGGGTGTCTTCGTCGCGCCCACCGCCAAGCTCGTCTCTCCGCTTCCGGGCTGGACGACCATCAGCCTCGCCGCCGCGGGCCCGGTCACGACTTGGAAATCATCCGCCGCCGCGCTCGAGCAGGAACAACGCCGCGCGCTGCTCCATGGCTTCTCCCCGGGCGAGGTCGCCGCCGTCGGTGCCGCGCGCTTGGAAATCTACGCGCAGGCCGCCCGCGCCGCCGCTACCCGTCCGTCCGGGGAACTCGCCGCCGCCCTCGAAAACTCATTGTTGCAAGGCCGCGTCTTCGCCACCCCCGCCGCCCTCCTCGAGGATGTCGCCCCGATCATCGCCGCCACCACCGCGAGCGACTGCACCGCAGCCTTTCGCGCGTTGTGGGGTTCGCCGCCCGCACATGTCTTTGTCGCCGGTCCGGCCGGTCTCGATCTTCACCGGGAGGAGATCGCCGCCGTCCTCGAAGCCAGCCGCGTGCTCACCGTCGGGCGCCCCGTGAACCGCCCCGCCGTCGCCTTTGCCTACAAAGATGCCGGCCCGCCCGGCGCCGTGCTCAACCAAGAAACGGTGCCCGATCTCGATCTTCATCTTGCGACGTTCGCGAACGGCGTGCGGCTTAACTTCAAGACCACCGCCTTCGAGGCCGACAGCGTCCTTGTCCGCCTCCGCGTCGGCACGGGCCGGATCTCGCAACCTCGCGACCAGCCCGGTCTCGATCTTCTCGCCGCCCATGCGTTCATCGGCGGCGGGGTGCGCCGCCACTCCGTCGACCAGCTCCGCGAACTCCTCTCGGGCCACGCCATCAACCTCGGTTTCGAGGTCGGTGCCGACGCCTGCGTTTTCACCGCGATGTGCGCCCGCGCCGAACTCCCCTTTTGCCTCCGCATCATCACCGCCTACCTCACCGACGCCGCCTACCGCCCCGTTTCCCTCCGCGACGCTCACGCCGACTTCGGCACGATGTATGCCCGGTTCGCCGAATCCCCCGCGGGATACATCAACGTCCGCGCCGAACGCACCCTTGTCCCCGACGATCCCCGGCTCGGCATTCCGGAGATCAACGAACTTTTCGCGCGCTCCCTCGACGAACTGTCCCGCTGGCTCGAGCCCCAGTTCAAGCACGGCGCGCTCGAACTCGCGATCGTCGGCGACATTCCCTGGGCCGAGGCAGTTACGGCCGTCGGCCAGACCCTCGCCGCCCTCCCCGCCCGCGAGCCCCGTCCCACCACGACGCCCGACCCCGTCACCTTTGCTCCCCCTGCCGCCGAGCCCTACGTCATCGCGGCCGGCACCCGGCTCCCGCAGGCCGCCATCACGTGGTTCTGGCCCGTAGCCGATCAGCGCGACTTTCGGATCGCCCGCCGGACCCACCTTCTCGCCGCCGCCCTCGCGGAACGCCTCCGCCTCGGCCTCCGCGAGGAACTCGGCGTCGCCTACGCCCCCGCCGCCTCGTTCATCCAGCACGAGGGCGTGCCGTCCTTCGCCTACCTCTCCGCCTCGGCCGAGGTGGCCGCAGACCAGGCGCTGGCCGCCGCCGCCGTGATCCGCCGTGAGATCGAATCCGTCCGCGCGCAGGGTTTCGGGGCCGACGAATTTCAACGCACCCGCCAGCCCTTCCTCCGCAAGCGTGAAGACGATCTCCGCACCAACGGCTACTGGTGCTTCAATGTCCTCGACGACGTCCAGCAGCGCCCCGAGCGCCTCGCCGCCGCCCGCGACCGCACCGCCGACTCCGCCTCCATCACCCGTGACGAGATCAACATCCTCGCGCAGCGCTACCTTGATCCCGCCGCCGGCTTCATGTTCGTGGCCGAGCCCGGCGTCCCGCATTTCTGGGGTCGGAAGTAGCCGCCGGCCCCGGCCGTTCAAAGCCCCGCCACAAACCTCACCGCCTCGGCCACCACATCTGCCGTCGCCAATATCCGGATGTGCCCACGCCCCGGACACGGCACCAAACGCGCCCCGGGCCACTGCGCGGTAAACTCGACCGAGCCGGCGAAATCCGTGCTGTCGTCGTCGGGATCGTGAAAGACCAGCACCGGACAGGGCGCGCGCTTCGCCACCAACCGCATATCGACATCGGCATCCTTCCAGCCCGTGCGTCGCTCCGCCGCCGCGAAAAACATCTCCGCCACCTCCGGACCCAGCTCCAATCGCGCCGCCACCCGCTCGACCCTTCCCCGATGGCTCAACGGCGGCGCGATCAGCACCAAACCCCTTGGCGTGAGCCCAAGCTGCGTCGCCAGAGCCGCACTCGCCGCCCCCATCGAGTGCCCGATCACCGCGTGCGCCCCGCCGCGCCGCGCCGCGATTTCCGCGATGCACTCCGCCAACATCGGGACGTGGATCTCCCGCCCCGGCGACTCGCCGTGGGCCGGTGCATCGAAACCCACCGCTCGAAATCCCGCCGCCACCAACGGCGCCGCAAACGCCCCGAGCTGCGCCGCCCGCCCCGCCCAACCGTGCACCAACACCACCGTCGGGCTCTCCTTCGCGCCCCACGTCCAGAGCGCCAGATCACCCCGACGCGTCGGCTCCACGCTCCGCGTCGCGGTCGCCAGATAAGCCTGCTCCCGCGGTGAAATCCGTGACGGCGGGGCCGGACGCAGAGAGACGTCCACCGCCAGCTCCGCGAGGGTTTCGGGCGAAACGTGCTCGGGCCAAACCAGCCCGGCGCGTTCCGCCGCCAGCTTCAGCCGCTCGCTCACACCCGGCCCACCACGAGGGAGGCGTTGGTGCCGCCGAAGCCGAAGCTGTTGGCCAACGCGAAATCGATGCGCTTCGCCACGGCCACGTTGGGCGTGAAATTCAGCCCCAGCGCCGCGCACACCGGATCGATGTTCTCCAAGTTGATCGTCGGCGGGATCGTCTCGTCGTGGATCGCCAGCACCGCCGCAAGTGCCCCGAGCGCACCCGCGCCGCCGAGCAAGTGCCCGGTCATCGACTTCACCCCGCTGACGTGCAACCCCGCCTTCGCCTCCGCGAAGACCGCCGCGATCGCCGCCGCCTCCTCCCCGTCGCCCCCGGGCGTCGAGGTCGCGTGCGCGGAGACATAACCGACGCGCGTCGGCGCCACGCCCGCATCCGCGAGCGCCTGCTCCATCGCGCGCCGCGAACCCTCGGCCGCCGGCGCAAGCGACGAAAGATGGTAGGCGTCGCCCGACGCCGCGTAGCCGCTGAACTCCGCGTAAATCCGCGCGCCGCGGGCTTTCGCGTGCTCGTAGTCTTCGAGCACCATCGCCACCGCCCCTTCGCCGATCACGAAACCGTCGCGGTCGACGTCGTAGGGCCGCGACGCTTTTTCCGGCGCGTCGTTCCGCGTCGAGAGCGCCCGCATCTGCGCGAACGCCCCGACCGAGAGCGGGCTGATCGCCGCCTCGGAACCGCCCGCGATCATCACGTCGGCCTCGCCGCGCTGGATCACGCGCAAGGACTCGCCCAGCGAATGCCCGCTCGTCGCGCACGCCGCCGTGTTGCTCATATTCGGCCCGCGGGCATCGAGCAAAATCGCGAGCTGGCCCGAGAGGATGTTCGGCGCCACCTGGATGATGAAGAACGGCGAGATCTTCCGAAAGCCCCCGGTCTTCCACGTCTCGTGCATCGCCTCGATCTCCGGCAGCCCGCCCAACCCCACGCCCATGTTGATCGCCAGCCGCTCGGGCCGCAGCGTCGCGCGCACCGCATCCAGCCCGGAGTCGATGTAGGCCTCGAGGCCCGCGCCCAGCCCGAGCTGCGTGAAACGCCCGAGCTTCTTCACTTCCTTCGGCGTGAGCGCCGCGTGGACCGGCTCGCCCGCCACACCGCGCGGAAACACCGGCGTCGCGATCGCCTTCGTGGGCTCGTAGTCTTTCACCTCGCCCGCGATCTGCGCCGTGCAGCCGCTCGCGTCGAAACGCGTGATTCGCCCGATGCCGCTGCGCCCGGCCTTGAGCGCGGCCCACGTGGCCGCGACCGAATTGCCGACCGGCGTCACCGCGCCCAGTCCCGTGATCACCACCCGCCGCCGATTGCCGTAGTTCGTATGCATAAAATCATCCGGTCGCCCTGCGGCCCCGGCAAAACTCCGCGCGCAACATCCGCCGCGCCGAGCCCAGCAGCGCCTCGCTGCGCTCCGCCGTCTCCGCCGCCCGCGCAAACAACAACGCGCCCACCAACGAACTCATCAGGTGCGTCACCCGATCGCGGTTTTGCTCCTCGTCCCGCGCCAGCCGCAACGCCGCGCACAGCCGATCCAGATGCCGCGCAAAGCCCCGCGCGTAGCCCTCCCGCCCCGCTCCGTCCAGCCGCGCCATGTCCGCCCCCACCGCCACCACGAGGCAGCCCGAACCGCGGTTGTCCCGATGCCGCGCCGAAAGGTAGCTGTCGATCAGCAGCCGCGCGCGTTTCGCCGCCGTCGGCTGCGCCGCGATGCGCTCAAGATTCAGGACCGCCCCCTCGAACGCCTCGGCGCAAGCCTCCGCCACCAACTCGGCCTTGTCGCCGAAGTGCGCGTAAAACCCACCGTGCGTCAGCCCCGCCCGCCGCATCACTTCATCGACCCCGGTGTTTTCGACTCCCCGTTCGCGAAACGCCGCGCTCGCCGCCGCGACGATTCGCCGCCGCGTGACGAGTTTGTGATTGGCCGGATAACGCATGACCCCCAACCATTGGCATGACGCCCGTCATATCAACACCAATTTCTCCCCGGCCCGAGGGCGCCGCTGCGCGTGTCGGAGTCATTTCCCCGATCTTTCTCTTTCCTCTTTCTCTTTCGTCAGCGTCTGCCCGCATGGGAGAAAGACTACGAGCGACGAGGACGACTTTGACCCTGCCCTGCGCCGGAATTCCACCCGCCCACTCCGCACTCGCCCGTTCCCGCCTTTGACATCCCCCCGTCCGTCCCCTTGATTCCGCCCCTTGAATCCGCAGCAGCTCCACCCTTACTGGCGCATGGAATACATCGCCGCGCCGCGCCTCCCCGAGGCCCTCAAACGCCCTTTTTCCGAGCTCCCCGCCCTCGGCGACGACCGCAGCGCCCTCATCGTCCATCGCTCGCCGTTGTCCTACCTGATCCTCAACCGCTACCCCTACAATCCCGGCCACCTTCTCGCCGTCCCCTTCCGCGAGGTCACCGATCTCCTCGAACTTACTCCGGCCGAGCGGGCCGATCTCATGGAGGAGATCGTCTTCGGCCAAAAGCTCCTCAACGCCGTCCTCAAACCCGACGGCCTCAATGTCGGCTTCAA
>JBDNFZ010000264.1:0-3543 GCA_041689555.1 Opitutaceae bacterium
GCGGGGGGGGGGGGGGGGGGGGGGGGGGGCGGCGGGATAGGCGCGCGGGCATTTCGGATCGCAAATAAATTTGCTCCTACGGGGTCAACTTTCGGCGAGCATTTTTTTGAGATAGGCGCCGTAGTTGGACTTGCCGAGTTTGGCGATGGCGGCGTCGAGACCGGCGCGGGTGAGCCAGCCTTGGCGGAAACCGATTTCTTCCAAGCAGGCGATCTTGAGGCCCTGACGGTTCTCGATGACCGAGACAAACTGGCCGGCTTCGAGGAGGGAGTCGTGGGTGCCGGTGTCGAGCCAAGCGGTGCCGCGGCCGAGGACTTCGACGTGGAGATCGCCGCGCTCGAGGTAGAGGCGATTGAGATCGGTGATTTCGAGTTCGCCGCGTTTGGAGGGCTTCAGGCCGCGGGCGAGGGCGACGACATCGGCGTCGTAGAAATAGATGCCGGGGATGGCGTAGTTGGACTTCGGCTCGGCGGGCTTTTCCTCGAGGGAAACGACGCGGCCATCGGGCGCGAATTCGACGACGCCGTAGCTCTTGGGGTCGGCCACATGATAGCCGAAAATCGTGGCACCGCCGGCGCGGGCGTTGGCGCGTTCGAGAGATTTTACGAGATCGTGGCCGTAGAAGAGGTTGTCGCCGAGGACGAGGGCGGCGGGTTCGCCTTTGAGGAAGCCGACGTCGCCGGCGATGTGGAAAGCCTGAGCGAGACCGTCGGGGCTGGGTTGCTCGGCGTAGGTGAGGGTGACGCCGAATTGCGAGCCGTCGCCGAGGAGACGGCGGAAGAGCGGGAGATCGGTGGGCGTCGAGATGACGAGGATTTCCCGAATGCCGGCGAGCATCAGCACGGAGAGCGGATAGTAGACCATCGGCTTGTCGTAGACGGGCATGAGCTGTTTGCTCACCGCGATCGTAAGCGGGAAGAGTCTGGTTCCGGAGCCACCCGCCAGGATAATTCCACGGCGCCTCGGCGCCGTGGAATTATCAGTTGAAGTGGGAAGTTTAAGTGGAAGAGAGGACATGGTTTTTAGCGGTCGAGGGACTTGATGAGGCCGTGAATCATGCGGGAGATTTCACGAAGCTCTTGGGTGAGGCGTTGGCCGGTTTCAGGCGAGATGTAGTTTAGGGCGATGGCGCGGAGGACTTGGTAGCGGGCTTCCCCGGCGGAGCCTTTGGCGTAGCCGAGAAATTGTTTGAATTCGGGTTTGCCGGTGCGCTCGGCGCCCTCGGCGATGTTGTCGGAGACGCTGTTCGCGGAACGGGTGATTTGGTCCTTAAAGCCCCAATCGCGACAATCGGCGAGTAGGGGTAAATCTCGATGCTCAAGGCGTGTGACCGACGCCACACCTCCAGTTTCTCGAAATATTCTTCGGCCGGCTCCATGGCTTCAACTTCAACTTTAAAATTCGACTGGCGTGGGGTCGCTTACTTGGCGGTGCCAAGACGTTCGCGGGAGTATTTTTTGGAAGTGATGTCGGCGGCCCAGGTGCGGTTTTGGAGATACCAGTCGACGGTTTTTTCGATGCCGGTGTCGAAATTTTCCTTGGGCGACCAGCCGAGTTCGCGGCGGATCTTGGTGCTGTCGATGGCGTAGCGGCGGTCGTGGCCGGGACGGTCGGCGACGTAGGTGATCTGGGTGGCGTAAGGTTTGCCGTCGGCGCGGGGGGATTTGCGGTCGAGGATGGCGCAGATGCGGTTAACGATTTCGAGGTTGGGGCGCTCGTTGAGTCCGCCGACGTTGTAGGTCTCGCCGACGCGGCCTTTCGTGAGCGCGAGCCAGATGGCGGTGGCGTGGTCCTCGACGTAGAGCCAGTCGCGGATCTGCTGGCCGTCGCCGTAGACGGGGAGATTTTTTCCCTCGAGGGCGTTGAGAATCATCAACGGGATCAGCTTCTCCGGGAAGTGATACGGGCCGTAATTGTTGGAGCAGTTGGTCGTGACGGTGGGTAGACGGTAGGTGTGCTGGAAGGAGCGGACGACGTGGTCGCTGGCGGCCTTGGAGGCGGCGTAGGGGGAGTTGGGCTCGTAGGGACATTCCTCGTTCCACGGGGCGTCGGTGGCGGCGAGGGTGCCGTAAACTTCGTCGGTCGAGACGTGGAGGAAGCGGAAGTTTTCATTTTTCGGGGAGGGGAGTTTGGACCAGTGGGCCTTGACGCAATTCAGGAGGCGGAGGGTGCCGACGACGTTGGTCTGAAAAAACGGCTCGGGGGAATCGATCGAGCGGTCCACGTGGGACTCGGCGGCGAAGTTGGCGACGGCGTCGATCTGGTGCTCGGCGAGGAGTTTGGTGACAAGTGCGGTGTCGCCGATGTCGCCGTGGGCGAAAACGTAGCGGGGGTCACCTGCGAGGTCGGCGAGGTTGGCGGGATTGCCGGCGTAGGTGAGGGCGTCGAGGTTGACGAGCTTGGTGAGCTGAGAGCCCTTTTCGAGGAGGCGCTGGCGGATGAAATTGGAGCCGATAAAGCCGGCGCCGCCGGTGACGAGTAAGTTCATGAGTTGGGAGCGATCTGTTGAATAAAAACGAGCTTCACGGCGTGGTCGACGTGATAGACGATGGCATAGTCTTCGAGGAATAGGTGGAATTGTTCTTCACCATTGGAGGCAAAACCAATGAAAGACGGTTCCGCAAAGGGGTGGTCGCGCAGCCGGTCAAAGTTGGATTCCAGCTTACGCTGTTCGCGCCGATTCAGGGCGCCGAGGAATGCGTAAGCCTCCTCATCCAGCATCCAACGATAGCCCCAATTCACTTGGCTGCCGCCGTAGCGCGTTTGGACGTTTCAGGATGACGGCGGCGATATTCAGACTCGGTGATACCGCGGCCGGCGCGCATCCGCTTCAGGCGTTTGGTCATTTCCGCCTGCCATGCAGGATCGTTGGCGCGAGTTTTTGCGGCGAGGTAGGCTCTAAGCCAAGATTGCTCCTTGGTCGTGAGCTTGTCGGCGGTCGCTTTGAGTTCGGCGATGGACATGCGGGGACGGTGGTGGCCTACGCCGATTTTTTCCAGCGCGATAAATCGCGATCAAGGGCTTCGTGGACCTCGGTCATTTGGATGCCGACGGAGGCGAGCTTGGCGGAGTCCATCACGCAGTTGGAGCGCGGGGTTTTTGCGGCGAGGTGCATGAACTCGGTTTCGTCTTTGAAGAAGACGTAGTCTTTTTTGAGGACGCCGCTTTTCAGGATGTGATCGACGACTTGGCGGGTGGTGACCTGGCCGGGGTTGGTGACGTTGTAGGTGCCGAAGGGCACGCGCTTTTCCCAGCAGGCAAAGGTGGCGGCGGCGAATTCCTGGAGTTGCGAAATGGAATTGGTGGCCTCGAGCAGGCGCGAGTAGCGCATGAGCTTGGTAAGGTAGTTGCGCGGGCTCTCGCGGTGATCGAAGGGGATACGGAGGCGCCAGACGTAGACATCGGGCGTGCCGGCGAGGACCTCTTCGCCGAGGGCTTTGGTGCCGCTGTAAAAAGAGCAATTGTTCTGGCGGAAGGTAAAGTTGGGGGTGTCGGTCTCGGTGAAGCCGGAGCCGTCGGGGCGAGCGCCGGTGTAGATGCAAC
>JBDNFZ010000265.1:0-10159 GCA_041689555.1 Opitutaceae bacterium
AGGGCGGGCAATCCGGGCAGAGCCGGCAGCAGGTCGGGGTCAGCCATGCGCCCAGCGGAACACACCCCGGGCTCACGCGTCAGAAAAATCGCTCATCCTCTTGCCTCTCAAACGGCGCTCGCGATGAATGTCACCGCCCTGCCCCGAAGGACGGCACCGCTGAAATCGCCGTTCACCCGGCGAATCCCGAACGGGCGACCTTACTTGGTCGGCACGCTCTGGATCGTCTTGAGGATGCGCCCGGCGACCAGATACGGGTCGGCGGCGGAGTTCGGACGACGGTCCTCGAGGTAGCCCTTGTAGTCGTTGTTGACGAAGCTGTGCGGCATGCGGACCGAAGCGCCGCGATCGGCGAGACCGTAGCTGAACTTGTCGATCGACTGCGTCTCGTGGAGCCCGGTGAGGCGGAGATGGTTCTCCGGTCCGTAGACGGCGATGTGCTCGTCGCGGAATTTGTTGAAAGCGGCCATGAGCTTTTCGAAGTAAGCCTTGCCGCCCTTCTCGCGCATAAACTTCGTCGAGAAATTGGCGTGCATACCCGAGCCGTTCCAATCGAGCGGCTGCTGGAAAGCGCCGAGGATGGGTTTGCAGCGGAACTCGATGTCGATCCCGTAGGTCTCGGCGAGACGGATCAGGAGGTAGCGGGCGACCCACATCTGGTCGGCGGCGCTCTTGGAGCCCTTGCCGAAGATCTGGAACTCCCACTGGCCCTTCGCGACCTCGGCGTTGATGCCCTCGAGGTTGATGCCGGCATCGAGACAGATATCGATATGCTTCTCGGTGATCTCGCGGGCGACGTCGCCCACGTTCTTGAAGCCTACGCCCGTGTAGTAGGGACCCTGCGGCGCGGGATAGCCGTCGACCGGAAAGCCGAGCGGGCGGCCGTCCTGATAGAAGAAATATTCCTGCTCGAAGCCATACCAGGTGTCCGCGTCGTCCGGGATCGTGGCGCGGGAGTTGGAGACGTGCGGGGTGACGCCGTCCGGCATCATCACCTCGGCCATGACCAACACGCCGTTCTTCCGGGTGGAATCGGGAAACACGGCGACGGGCTTCAGCACGCAATCCGAGCTCTTGCCCTCGGCCTGCTGCGTGGAGCTGCCATCGAAGCCCCAGTTCGGCAGCTCGCCGAGCTTCGGGAAGCTCTTGAACTCCTTGATCTGGGTCTTGCTGCGGAGACTGGCGAGCGGCTTGTAGCCATCCAGCCAGATGTATTCTAGTTTGTATTTAGCCATGATGAGACGGGTTTTGGATTGGGATTTGACGGGCACACCGGCCGAGATGGCGGCCGGAGGAGCCGTAACGCTGACGGTCCTATTCAGCACCTCATATGCCATCGGCAAACAGAATTTTGTCCTATCTCCGTTCCCCCGCCCCCGCCCTCCTCACGCTTGCCCCTTGCCTCCCCCGCTCCGGCCCCAAACCTCGCCGGCGAGTCACCATGCACGAGGTCAAAGACACCCAACGCGCCGTCGTCCGCATCGGCTTCGACGGTCGCGTCCACAAGACCTTCCGCGGCCCCAAGGCCCTCGAACGCTACACCAACGAGGTCCGCGTCCTCCGCCACCTCGAGGCGCGTAGCTGCGACTTCGTTCCCCGCCTCCTTGAGGTCGACCCCACCGCGCTTAAGATCGTCACCACGAACTGCGGCTCGATCGTCGAACAACTCAACACCGCGCGCATGAAGGAGTTGTTCGCCGAACTCGAAACCTTCGGCGTGCGTCACGACGACGCCTTCCTCCGCAACGTCACTTACCGCGCCTCCGACGGCCGCTTCTGCCTGATCGATTTCGAGTTCGCCACGATCCTCGCTCAGCCCGCCCCCACCCCGCCCAAGCCCCGATGAACCCCCGCCCCGCCCCGCCCGCCCCCGCCGTCGCGCGGCCCGACCTCCGCTGGTCCGGCCTCAGCCATCGCGGCAAGGTGCGCCCCAACAACGAAGACTCCTTCCTCGCCCTCGCCTTCGACGGCCGCGAGGTCCGCCGGCTCGGCAAATTTGGCGAAGCCTCCGCCGCCGCGAGCGACTTCGTCTTCGCCGTCAGCGACGGCATGGGCGGCGCCAAGTCCGGCGAATTCGCCAGCCGCATCACCGTCGAAAAGATCACCCAGCTCCTGCCCAAGAGTTTTCATCTCGCCGCCCGCGGCATGGCCAGCGGCTTCACCGATATTCTGCTCGAGGTCTTCGACTCCATTCACCGCGAGCTCATGAAACTCGGCTACAGCTACGAGGAGTGCCGCGGCATGGGCACCACCCTCACCCTCGGCTGGGTCACGCCCGGCTGGTTTTACTTCGGCCACATCGGCGACAGCCGCCTCTACTATCTGCCCAAGGCCGGCGGCATCACGCAGCTCACGCACGACCACACCCACGTCGGCTGGCTGCGCCGCCAAGGCCAGATCAGCGAGCGCGAGGCCCGCTCCCACCCGCTCCGCCACGCCCTCCACCAGGCCCTCGGTGCCGGCCACCAGTTCATCGAACCCCAATTCGGCGCCGTCGCCTGCGCGCCCGGCGACCGTTTCGTGCTCTGCTCCGACGGGCTCACCGACGGCCTCTGGGACCGTCAGATCGAGGAACTCGTCCGCACGCCCACCCCCGCCGAGGCCAAGCTCCACCCCGCCGACCGTCTCGTCGCCGGCTCGCTCGAAAACTCCGGCCGGGACAACACCACCGCCGTCACCGTGGAGTTGATCGCCCCTGTGCCTCCTGCGGCCCCCCGTCGCAAGCGCGCCGCCGCTCCGCGTCGATGATCCCGCTCTTCGTCTATGGCACCCTCAAGCGCGGCGAGTCCAACCACGCTTTTCTCGCCGGCCAAACCCTCGTAGGCCCCGCGCGGACCGGCCCGGGCTTCACGCTCTTTTCCCTCGGCGATTACCCGGGCCTCGTGCCTTTCCCGTCCGACCGCGAGGGCGTAGCCGGCGAACTCTGGTCGATCGACGCCGCCTGTCTCGCCCGGATCGATGTCCTCGAAGGCATCGGCGAGGGACTCTACCGGCGCGGCCCGATTTCGCTCGCCACTCCCGCCGCCGCCCCCGGCGTCGAAACTTATTTTTACCTCCGCGACCTCACCAACCGCCCTCGTCTCGGCGCGATGTGGCCGGGCTAAATTCAGGCCGCGGCGCCGAGCGAGCGCCAAGAGCGACGGATCGCCTCGCTCAGGGCTTGAGGTGCTTGGCCGGCACCCGCTGGACGTTGGTGAACTTCACGCGGAACAGCTCTTCCAAAGTCTCCCGCACTTCCGCCGGGATGCGTTGGACGAGTTCGTCGAGGGGCGGGAGCGGGCTTTTCTCGATCTCGGCTTCGGTCGGCGGCAAAGGCCTGGACGCCGTCGCCACCGCTTCGCCACGCTCCCGGGCCTCGGCCGAAAACACCGGTTCGTCCGTCGGCCACGGCGACTCGTCGCCGAAGAGCGTCGCCGCCGGCTCGGGCGCGGACGCGAGCACGGCCCGCGCGCCGACCGCCTCGCCCGCTTCGTCGGGCAACATCGCCCCGCGCGCAAACTCCACCGGTGCCGGCGGCGCGACGATGCTTGGCTGGGGCGTCGCCCGCAGCGCGGCACCCAGCCGGCGCTCCAACCGCTCACTCAGTCCTTTTTTTTTTCGCCGTCGTCGCCGTCGCCTGCCGGGGCCTCCTCGGCCAGCGCCGCGAGCTCTTTGATGAGGCTGTCGATCGCGCGGGCGCGACTGGCCTCGATCGCCTTCAGCAGCGTCACTTCGAAATTGATCTTCTCCGCGAGCCCCAGCTTCACGCTGCCCTCGCCCTCGCGCAGTCCGTCCAGGAGCCGCGTGATCTGCTCGGTCGTCATGGGCAACCCGCCCAGCGCGTCGCTCCGGCCGCCCTTGGCGATCGCATCGAGCAACGCCGCCCGCACCAGCTCCTGCAAATCCGTCAGCAACCGCACCAGGTCGCGCCCCGCCGCGTCGCACTCATCGACGATCGCCACGAGCTTGGCGTGGTCCCCGGTCGCGAGCGTCGCCGCCAGCTCGGCGATTTTTTCGGCACCCACGAGGCCGTAAACGTCGAGCACGTCCGGCTCGGAAATTTCCGCGCCGCAGAACGAGATCATCTGGTCGAAGATCGACTGCGCGTCGCGCATCCCGCCGTCGGCCATGCGCGCGATGCACGCGAGAGCGGGGTCGCTCACCGTGATTTTTTCCGCCGCCGCGATCAGCTTCAGTCGCTCGATGATGAGCGCGGGCGGGATCGGCTTCAGGTCGAAGCGCTGGCAGCGCGAGAGAATCGTCGGCAGCACCTTCTGCACCTCCGTCGTCGCGAAGACGAACTTCACGTGCGGCGGCGGTTCCTCGAGGGTCTTCAGGAGCGCATTGAACGCCGCCGTCGAGAGCATGTGCACCTCGTCGATGATGTAGACCTTGAACTTGCCCTGCGCCGGCGAGTAGCGCGCGGTTTCGCGCAGGTCGCGCACCTGCTCGACGCCGTTGTTGGACGCGCCGTCGATCTCGATCACGTCGAGATGCGAGCCCTCGGCGATCGACTGCACCGCCGGGTCGTTGGGATCGAAATCGGCGTTCGGTCCGCCGGTGCAATTCAGCGCCTTGGCGAAAATCCGCGCCGTCGAGGTCTTGCCCGTGCCGCGCGGCCCCACGAAGAGATAGGCGTGCGCGATGCGGTTGCGCGCGATGGCGTTCTTCAGCGTGCGGACGACATGATCCTGCCCGACGACATCGGCGAAAACCTGCGGGCGCCACTTGCGGGCGATGACTTGATAACCGGTGGACATCTCGTGAGTAGGAGCCTGCTTGCAGGCGATTAAAAAACTGAGCGCAACCACCGGATCGCTTGCAAGCAAGCTCCTACATCGGCGCGCCGCGTGAAAAACATAGGTGGCCAGGCACTCCACGGCACTGGTAGGACATCGTTACCGTTGCTGCCTTCCGGCCCTGGCGGGATTCACGCGCCTGCCCATGCATGGCACCTGGCCGTCGCGAACCATGCGAGCGACACCTGGTCGCGCAACCCTTATTTCCCCACGCAGCCGCGCCGCTTCAGGGCTTGGCCGGCTCGGGCGAAACCGGCGGCGGACCCTCGCGCTTGCCGCCCATCCGCTCGCGCATCTTCTGCAAAATCGGTCTCTCCTCGCGCATCAGCTCGCGTTGCCGCACCTGCATCCGTTCCAGCTTCTTGCGCTGCTCCGGCGCGAGTTCCGCCGCGATCTCCCGCTGGACCCGGCGCAAGATCACCCCGGTGTCCTTCAACGAGGTCTGCCGCATCGTCCGCACTTCCTCCTCCGCGCGCTCGACCAGTGGGCGGATTTTCTCCTTCTGCACCGGCGTCAGGTCGAGTCGCTCGGCGAAATGCCGCAGCATCATCGGACTCGGCGGAGGCGGCGGGCCGCCGCGTCTCTGCGCCAGTCGCGGCCCGATCCGTGCCATCAGCAACCCGCCGAAGATCGCTCCCGCCAAAAATATCGCGGTGAACGCGAGGACGACTTTCCACGGTTTGTTCATGGCGTCATTCGGACTCGGTCAGCAACACCTTCACCAGGTCCTCGCCGGCCGCGATCTGCTCGTCCTCGACCGGCCAGGTCGAGAGGGCCGAGAAATTGGCCAGCACGCTCGCCACCGCCAGGAGGCTCGCGACGCCCACCGCCCGGAGGGCGAAGCGCTCGAACAGCGAATGCCCCGCCCGCTCGCCCGCCCGCGCGAGCGCCGCCACGCGCGTCGCAAAGCCATAGGGCGCCGCCGCGTCGCTTGCCGGCGGGACGCGTCGGGCGGCGGCGGTCAGGCGCGCCCAGGCGCGATCGTGGAGATTGTCGGGTTTCATGTGCGTTCCTTTTGTTGTAGTTCCAAAAACAGCTTCCGCAACTTCCGTCGCGCCCGGAACGCGCGCACCTTCACGAGCGACGTGTTCCACCCCGTGAGTTCGCCGATCTCGGCGATCGTCTTCTGCTCGAGGTCGAGCAACCGGATCACCATGCGGTCGTCGGGTTTCAATTGGTCGAGCAGCTTATGGACGAGTTCGTGCGCGGCCATCGCGTCGTTCGCCGGCACAGCGTTCTCGCTCGTCATCACCGCGTCGAGCACCTCGGCCTCGTTCTCGGAAAGATCCGCCCAGCGAAACTCCGGCCGCCGCTTTTGCGCCCGCAGGTGGTCGATGCAGGTCGTCACCGCGATCCGCGAGACCCAGTGCGGAAACGGCACCGCGCCCTGATATTGTCCGAGTCGCGTGAACATTTTCATGAACACTTCCTGGGCCAAATCTTCCTCGGCCACGCGACGGGGGAGATGCGAGCGGACGATCCGGATGACCAGCGGGTAAAGGTGATCGACCAACGCACGGGCGGCGTCCTGATCACGCCCGCGCACGCGATCCAGGCAGCCGGCCATGTCGAACGACGGTTCATCTGGCATAGGGAGAGGGAGTTGATAACCGGCACGTCAGGCAAGACGGGCTTCGCGCCCCGCAGGTTACAGCCCCTCGACGGAAAGCCCCGACGGAAAGCCCGCCTTGACTCTCCGCGCGCCCGGCCGCCCTTTCGACGCAGCAATGCCCTCCTTTTTCCAGGCGCTTCGACTTACCGACACGCACGATCGCTGAAGCCGCGTAGCGGCTGATCGTGCGTTGGCCTGATCCCTTCCGTCCCGGCCGCCTTCGCGGCACCCGGTTCGTTCGCTCGCTTCCGCCCCGTCGTTCGCCTTATCTCCCTTTTTTTCCGTCCCCGTCTCCGCCATGCAATCCGCGCCCGTCACGAAATACCGTCCGTTCCCGCCCGTCGCCCTGCCCCACCGCCGGTGGCCCGACCGCACGCTCACCCACCCGCCGATCTGGTGCAGTGTCGATCTCCGCGACGGCAACCAAGCCCTCGCCCAGCCCATGAGCGTCGATGAGAAGCTCGAGTATTTCGACCTGCTCGTGCAGATCGGCTTCAAGGAAATCGAGATCGGTTTTCCCTCCGCCTCCCAGATCGAGTTCGATTTCTGTCGCCGCCTCATCGAGGAGAAACGCGTCCCCGCCGATGTCGCCCTCCAGATCCTCTGCCAGTGCCGCGAGGACCTCATCATCCGCAGTTGCGAGGCGCTGCGCGGCGCGCCGCACATCATTTTCCATCTCTACAACTCCACGTCGCCCGCCCAGCGGAAGCACGTGTTCAACGCCACCCGCGCCGATATCGTGAAGATCGCGACCGACGGCACCGCGTGGGTGAAGCAGCACACCGCCCCGCGTGCCGCCGCCGGCACCCACGTGCGCTTCCAGTATTCCCCGGAAAGCTTCACCAGCACCGAACTCGATTTCGCCTTGGAAATCTGCGAAGCGGTCACCGACGTCTGGCAGCCGACGGTTGAGAATAAAATCATCCTCAACCTCCCCGCCACCGTCGAATACGCCACGCCCAACGTCCACGCCGACCAGATCGAGTGGATGTCCACCCGCCTCACCCGGCGCGACCGCACGCTCATCTCGCTCCACACCCACAACGACCGCGGCACCGGCATCGCCGCCACCGAGCTCGCGCTGCTCGCCGGCGCCGACCGCGTCGAGGGCACGCTCTTCGGCAACGGCGAACGCACCGGCAACCTCGACCTCGTCACCGTCGCGCTCAACTTCTACACCCACGGCATCCACCCCGGCCTCGATTTCTCCGACATCAACCACGTCCGCGACGTCTACGAACGCTGCACCAAGCTCGAGGTCCCGCCGCGCCAGCCCTACGCCGGCGAACTCGTCTTCACCGCCTTCAGCGGCTCGCACCAGGACGCCATCAAGAAATCCTGGGCCGTGCAAAAACCCGACGCCCCTTGGGACGTCATCTACATCCCACTCGATCCCGCCGACCTCGGCCGCAGCTACAAGGCGATCATCCGCATCAACAGCCAGTCCGGCAAAGGCGGCGTCGCCTACGTCCTCGAGAACGAATTCGGCTACCAGTTGCCCAAGCTCATGCACAAGGAGATCGGCAAACTCATCAACGACCGCGCCGACGCCAAAGGCACCGAACTCTCCGCCGCCGAGATCGACGCCATCTTCCGCGCCGAATACCTCGAACAAGCCGCGCCTACGCTCGTCCTCCGCCACTTCAAAACCACCGAGCTCGACAGCATCGTCACCTGCGAGGCCGAGATGACGTTCCGTGGCGTCCCGCACGCGCTCACCGGCACGGGCAACGGTCCCATCGCCGCATTCGTGCGCGCCCTCGCCGCGACCGCGCTCCCGAAATTCGACGTGCTCAACTACAGCGAGCACTCCCTCGGCAGCGGGGCCGGGGCCCGCGCCGTCAGCTACATCCAGATCAAGACCGCCCGCGGCCTCGCCCTCTACGGCGCCGGCACCGATACCAACATCGAGCTCGCCTCGATCAAGGCCATCGTCAGCGCCCTCAACCGCGCGCTCGCCAAAAGCTGACCCGCCCCTCGCAGGCGACTCCGCTTGCGCTCACCGCCGCGCGCTGCTGTCCTGCGCCCATGCCCCGCTGCGCCCTCTTCCCCGCGTTGCTCAGCCTTTGGCTCTCATTGCTATCGCCCATGGCTTCGTCCGCCGCTGAACCCGCCGCCACCACCCGCGATGCCTTTCTCCAACTCATCGCGCGCCCTTTCGTTCCGCTCGCTCCCGAACTCTCTAGCGCCACCGAAAAAGACGGCCTCGTTCAAACCGCATTCTCCTACGCCGCCGACGCCGATCAACGCGTGCCTGCCGTCCTCGTCCGGCCTGCGGCCGAACCCGCCCGCCGCCGCCCCGTGGTGATTTCCCTGCATGGCACCGGCGGTAACAAAGAAGGCCAAGTCACCTTGCTCAAGCAGTTCGCCGCCGCCGGCTTCGTCGCCGTCGCCATCGACGCCCGCTACCACGGTGCCCGCGCCAAAACCCCCAAGACCACCGTCGACTACACCGATGCTCTTTTCCGCGCCTACCGCGCCGAGGAACCGCACGAGCATCCGTTTTACTACGACACCGTCCGCGACGTCATGCGGCTCGTCGATTACCTCGTCACGCGCGCCGACGTCGATCCCGCGCGCATCGGCGTGATCGGTTTTTCCAAAGGCGGCACCGAGGCCTATCTCGCCGCCGCCGTCGATCCCCGCATCGCCGCCACCGTCGCGTGCATCGGCGTGCAGAGTTTCCGCTGGGCTCTTGAAAACGAAGCGTGGCAATCCCGCGCCGGTTCGATCCAAGCCGCCGTCGACGCCGCCGCCCGCGACGCCGGAGTCGCGACGATCGACGCGGCGTTCATGCGCCGTTTCTACGCGCGGGTCGTCCCCGGTATCATCGACCGCTTCGACGGCCCCGCCATGCTCCCGTTGATCGCCCCGCGCCCGTTTCTCGCGATCAACGGCGACACCGATCCGCGCACCCCGTTGCCCGGCCTCGAACTCTGCGCCACCGCCGCCCGCGCCGCCTACGCCGCCGCCGGTGCTTCCGAAAACTTCACCCTCACCGTGCAGCCCAACACCGGCCACAAGATCAACCCCGAGTCCCTCGTCGCCGCCCGCGAGTGGCTCGCGCGCCACCTGAAGCCTTGAGCGCCGTGGGCCGACACCCACCCGGGCCTCCGCCGGGAGCATCGCCTCCACGATTCCCCCGGGAGGAAAATACCCGCACCCTCGCATTGGCGTGATACCACCGTCCCAAACGGGTGCCTCTGCCGGTTCGCGGTAGGCCAGCTCGGTAGGCAGCTCGCTTGCGAGCACTCCGGTCGCTGATCGCTCCGGTCGTCGAGCGCTCCGGTCGTTGATCGCTCCGAACGTTGATCGGATCGCAAGCGAGCTGCCTACAGATGCCGGTGCGATTCACCGCCGACGTGAAGACGCGACGCCCTCGCCGCGTTTCATTCGCGCAACGCGACGAGGGCGCCGCGTCTCCAGCTTGAATCCACCCTGAAACTTAACCTGAAATTTAACCGGGCACTGGTATGGCCGAACACAATATGGCCGGACCCCGTCCGGCAGTTCGGCGACGGAGTTGGCAACGGGCTCGCGCGGTATGCCGACAAAAAAGCGCCCGCCGGTGAAGGCGGGCGCTTGGGGTTAAAACAAAAGTAACTGCTCAGGCGGCAACTTTAGCCTCAGGTGAGTTTGGCGGTGCTTGGGCTTGGGAAACGGGCGGGGGTTTCGGCGGTAGCCAAGGCTGACCGGCCAGTGCTTGGACGATGCCGTCGAAGAGGTCGACCTGGTTTTTTTGCAGGGTGCCGAGGTAGGAACGGATGCG
>JBDNFZ010000266.1:0-1442 GCA_041689555.1 Opitutaceae bacterium
GGCCTGCAGCTCTACCGCAATTTTGCCGCCGTTGCGGTCGTTGCCTGAGCCACTCGGCTCAATTTCTTCTAAAGCGGGCGGCGGTGCGGGCTAATTTCCGGCGGCTCCAGACGTGCGCGTCCATCTTTGTTTTGCCAGCGGTGTGGAATTGGCTTCGGCTCCTGAATCATGGCTTCCAACGCATCGCTGAAGATCGACGATAAAGAGTATCCTTTGCCGATCATGGTCGGCTCAGAGGGAGAGAAAGCCGTCGATACCCGCGCCCTGCGCTCCGCCTCAGGCTACATCGCCTACGACCAAGGCTACGGCAACACCGGCTCCTGCGAGAGCCAGATCACCTATCTTGACGGGGATAACGGAGTCCTCCGCCACCGCGGCTATCCCATCGATCAACTCGCCGCGCACAGCGATTATGTCGAGACTGCCTATCTGGTGATTTACGGTGAGCTCCCCAGCGCCGCGCAGCGCCGGGAATTTGGCCTGCGCCTCCGCCAAAACGCCGCCGTCGAGACCCAGATGCAGAAAATCTTCGAGGGTTTTCCCAAGGATGCGCCGCCGATGGCGATGTTGTCCTCCATCGTGGCCTCTCTCGCGGCCCATTATCCGCACCTCGCGACCAATAGCTTCGAGAAAGACCTGGCCAACTTCGATCTCGCGGCCGCGATGGCCATTTCGAAGATCCGCACCATCGGGGCGATGCTCTATCGTTACCAGAAGGGTCTGCCTTACATTTTCCCGAAGCAGGAACTGCCGTTCTGCGAGAACTTCCTGCACATGATGTTCTCCGAACCGTATCAGGACTACGTCGCCGAGCCCGAGGTCGCCAAGGCGCTCAACTTGCTCCTCCTCCTCCACGCCGACCACGAGCAGAACTGCTCGACTTCCACGACGCGCATGGTCGGCTCCAGCGCGGCCAACCTCTTTACCTCGATCTCGGCCGGCATCTGCGCGCTGTCGGGCCCACTCCACGGCGGGGCAAATGCGGCCGTCATGCAGATGCTTCAGACCATCCACGACGAGGGTGACGACGGCACCCGGTTCATCGCGGCCGCCAAGTCGGGCAGCAAGACGAACCGCCTGATGGGCTTCGGCCACGCCGTCTATAAAAACTTCGATCCCCGCGCCAAGATCATCGGCAAGGCCTGCGACGACGTCCTCGCCAAGCTCGGCATCGACGACCCGCTGCTGGCGATCGCAAAAAACCTCGAGCAGGCCGCGCTCAAGGACGACTACTTCATCTCGCGCAAGCTCTACCCCAACGTCGATTTCTACAGCGGCATCATCATGCGCGCCCTCGGGATCCCGGTGAATATGTTCACGGTGATCTTCGCCATCGGTCGCGCTCCGGGCTGGATCGCCAACTGGCGCGAGGTCGCGGCCAACCCCAAGGGCCGGATCTACCGCCCGCGCCAGATCTACGTCGGGCCGGTCAAGCGCGACTA
>JBDNFZ010000267.1:0-4075 GCA_041689555.1 Opitutaceae bacterium
GCATTAGGAGATTGGCGAGGGCGTCGTGGGAGTTGGGGCCGTAGCCGGCATACATGCCGACGAATTTGCCCTCGGCGTTGATGACCAGCGTGGTGGGCAAAGGCGACATGACGCCGCGGGTGAGCTGCATCATTACCGTCTTGGCCGAAGCCTCTTTGTCGCCGCTGGCCGGTTTGCCGACGGGATCGAAGACGGTGGGAAACGTGTAGTTCTCGCGGTGGGCGACGACCCATTTGTCGTAGGCCTCGCGGGTGTCGAAAGCGCACACGCCGAGGACGATCACGCCCTTGGCGGCGTAGCGGCGGGAGATGTCCTCGTAGTGGGGCATGGCCTGCTGGCACGGGCCGCACCAGGTGGCCCAGAAATCGAGGATGACGGTCTTACCCTTGGCGTAGTTGGAGAGCTTCGTCGGCTTTCCGTCGGACGAAATGAGAGCGAAGTCGGGCAAGGTATCGCCGGCCTTGAGTTTGCCGTAGCTCTCGCGGAAGGGCGGGGGCGGGTTTTTAGCGCGATCGGCGGCGGCGGTGGCGGTGGCTTTGGCCTTGGCGTCGGCGGCGGCAACGATGGCGGTATCGACCTTAATCCCGGCGGCGGCGAGGGCGGCCTCAGTGCGGGGATCGGTGGCGCCACCGTTGCCGACGATCACGCCGACGATCTTACCATCGCGACCGATGACAAATTGGGTGGGAATGCCCGTGACGCCGTAGAGCTTGCTGGAGGCGCGGCTGTCGTAGGTGGCCGAGCCGCGCTCGTGAGGGTCCCAAGTGAAAACAAGGTCGGGGTATTTTGGCTGGTTGGCGGGGATCCACTCGCGGAATTTCGCGGCGGTGTCGCTGGTTCCGGAAGCGAGAACGACGACGCCCTGGTCTTTGTATTTGGCGGCGAGCGTCTGGGTATGGGGGAACGAGGCGAGGCAGGGCCCGCACCACGTGGCCCAGAAATCAAGCACGACGACCTTGCCGGCGTAGTCGGCGAGGCGGACATCGGCGCCGGCGAGGTTCTTCATGGTGAAGTCGGGGGCGGCGGTGCCGATTTTCAGGCCAACGGGCCCGGCGATTTGGTTCGCAGGCGCGGTGCTCTGGCCGCGGCTCGTTGCGGCCAAGATGGCGACAACAGAAACCAAGCGCAGCGCGGAGAGGGTGAAATTTTTCATAAGGCGAGAAAGCAGGATGCCAGCCTCGGGATCGCTCAAAGCGGCAGGATGAAGGAGAACTCGTAAGTGCGGCCGAAGACATACCGGCCATGGAGACCAGCGTTGAAGCCGTAGAGATTGTTAAAGAACGGAGGTTCGGCATCCATGAGGTTGGCGATGCCAAAACCCATGCGAAGCCCCTTCCCGTATTTGCGCCAAATGCCGTCCTTGAACTCATAGCTCCCGCGTAGATCGATCAGGCGGACGGCCGGGGTGGAATAAGTGCTGGGGGTCACACCGGCCCGATTGGAGTTGAAGCCACTCATGTAGCTCAACGAGGACGACGCGGTCCAGGCGCCCTTGTTCCAGTAAAGCGACGAGGCGATATTCCAGCGTGGGCTGGAATAGGTGTCACCGACATCGTTGATCGGCGCACCGCCGACGGTCAGTTGGCGGGTTTGGGTGATCGTCTTGGCGGCATTGACGCTCATGCGCCAGCGGCCCAACCGCTCCCAAGGGAGGCGATAATCGGCACCGAAATCCATGCTCTCGTTCCGGATCCGGCCGAAGTTTACGAATTGGGTGTAGATCGTATTGATCGCTCCGGGCCAGCCCGCGGCGGTATCGGCGGGAGTCGGGGCGATGCGTTCGACGAAGCCCGGGAACAACGCTGGGTTGTTCAAAACCACGGTGCCGGAGAGCGACTGGATGGCATTCTCCTGCTTGGTGCGGTAGTAATTTACCTGCAGTGACAGACCTTTGATGAACTGTGGTTCGATCACCGTGCCGAGAAACTCGTTGGTGGAGGTTTCGGCCTTCAGGTTCGGATTCGAGCGAACGATGGAGGTGACCTGAGTAGGCGTGTTGCCGCGGAGCGGATCGTTGACCGTGGTGGTGGACGTGGTCGTTTGCCGGCGGTCTTCGGTCAGGCTCGGGGCGCGAAAGCCCTCAGAGTAACTGCCGCGGACGAGCACCGAGCGAATCGGGGACCAAGTGACGCCGTATTTCGGCACCTTGCTGCTGCCCGCGTCGCTGATCTTTTCATAGCGTCCGGCCAGATTGACCTCCAAGCGCTGGATTAAGGGCATTTTGTTGGGTTTGCCCACGAGCGGCACCTGAAGTTCGCTGAAGAAAGCCTCCGTCGTGCGCTCGTCGATGTAGGTGATCGGGGTCCTGATCACTGGGAAACCTGAAAAGTTCACGGCGGTGTTGGTATTCTCGCCTTTTTCGTAAGAGCCGCCCAACGCCATGCGGATGGGGCCGCCCCAGATTTTAATCAGATCACCGTTCGCGCTCGCGTCGAAACTGTTGAGCTTCGAACGGCCGTCGACGGTGGGATAGAGGGCGGTTTGTTCCAACAAGGCGACCTGACTGACGGCGCCGGGAACACGTTCGTCGATGAAGGGATTGAAGCGCTGGGTGGGGTCGTTGTTGTTCGCGAGGGCGTTGAAGGCGGTGGCATTGAAACCGCGATTGCGGCTCTTGTAATTCTGGTCCTGCCAGCGGTAGCCGCTGTCCCAGCGCCACGATTGCCCGAGTTGTCCGCGCAGGCCGACGGTCGCGGTGTGGGTCTGCGTCTTGGTCTTTTGTGCGACCTGGCCCCACTGCGGGAGGAGCATGCCGAACGAAATGGCCTCGCCAAAGATGTTGTTGGCTGCCGCCACGGGCACCCCGGCGACGTAAGCGTTCAGGGTCTTGGCATCGCTGCGGGTTTCGCTGTAGCCGTAGGTGCCGTAAGCTTCGAGCAAGGTGCCAAAGACATAGGTTCCGTTGCCCGTGATGCCGCGGCGCTCAAGCCCGGAGACGAGTTGAGTCCAGCGGGCGGGATTGGTGATGCGCTGACCTTGGGCGCTGATGATCGTGCTGGTGGTTTGCCCGGGATCGTTGGTGGTGCGCCGCTCAAACGCCGAGATTGACGGAGTGGTTGCAGAGCCCTCGGGAGCGAGGAGCACGCGGATGCCGGGGATCGAGACGAAGCCGGTAATCGCGGTGGCCTGCACCGAGGCGGGGTAGCCCCATTGAATGCGTTGATCGGTGCCAAACACAGGAGCGCCGGTGGTGAGACTGTATCCTTGAAGCCGGGTCCGGTTGTCGGAGGTTTTCGAAAACGCGCGCTGCGATGCCACCAAGGGATCGCGGTCTGAGTAGTCGATCGCCATCGTGCCGCGGAGTTTCCCGCCGAGGCCGGCGAAGCCGGTCGTGATGGTCGTTCGTCGCTCGCGAGCGCCGCCGTGTTCGGTCATCTTGGCCGCACCGCTCACCTCGGTGCCCACCCACGATTTTTTGAGCACGATGTTGATGACGCCGGCGACCGCATCGGCGCCGTAAATGGCGGAGGCACCGTCAGTGATGATCTCGACGCGCTCGACCAAGCCAAGCGGGATGGTGTTGAGATCGACGAAGCCTTGGCCAGAGGCGGAACCGCGGTTGCGCTCGCCGGCTTGGGTCACGCGACGGCCGTCAACGAGCACAAGAGTCGAACCTGAACCCAAACCGCGCAGACTCACGCCGGAGACACCGGTCTGCACTGGGGCGTTGCCACCCAGATTCGGACTGGCACCGACGAAAGGAATGGTTGGCAGCAGGTTCTCGTTGCGCTGCCCGCTCGACATATTCAGGTCGTCCGGCGAGCTGTTGCGGCCGGCGCCCACGCCGCCGTAGGTCTGCGGGATGGTGCGGAGGAAATCGGACAAGCTCATGGCGCCGGTGCCGCGAATATCGTTGAGGTCGTAAGTTGAAACGGGCGACGGGCCGTCGACCTCCGTCCGCCGGATGCGAGAGCCGAGGACTTCGACGGCTTCGAGCTTCAGACCTCACTGTCCGACCTCAAAACGGGCGGAATGACGAGCAGGTTCGACTCCCTGTGTATGGGTGGAAGAATCCGCCGAAAACGATCTCGACGCGGGTAAAAGCACGAGGCGCTGGAGTGCCCTGGAGTGCCGC
>JBDNFZ010000268.1:0-7859 GCA_041689555.1 Opitutaceae bacterium
GTCCAAACCGATGGCGAGGTAGCGACCAGCCTGCAGGTCGGTGTGGACTTCGAGCGTGCTCCAGAACGAGAGGGCATCGTAATAATTGATGCAGTGCGCCTCCGAAACCCGCCAGAGTTGACCGCGTGAATCGTATTGGTCGACGGCGAGAATCTGCCAGCTGTCCTCGTCGACGTAAAAGGTCCGGCGCTTGTAGACGTGGGAGGAGCCGGATTTGACGGTGGCGTCGACGACCCAGACGCGGTGGAGCTCGTAGCGGGCGAGGTCCTGGTTGATGTGGAGAGGCTTGAGGATATCGGAGTATTTCACCGAGTCGCTGTGGAGCTTGTAGGAGTTGTAGGGAACGATGAGCTCGCGTTTGCCGACGAGTTTCCAGTCGTAGCGATCGGGGGCGCCGTTGAACATATCGGCCTGATCGCTGGTGCGCATTCCGTCGGAGGCGGTGCCGGGGTTGTCGTAGGCGACATCGGGGGCGCGGCGGACGCGGCGTTGGCCGGTGTTGTAAACCCAGGCGCTGCGCTTTTCCTTAACCTGATCGAGCGTCTCGTGCACGAGCAAGATGGTGCCGGCTTGGCGGGCCGGAGCGGTCACCGCCTGTTTGTAGTAGAAGGAGATGTTTTCGAGTTCGGCGACGGTGATACCCGGACGGCCGTAGTTGAACAAGGATTCGTCCTCGAACTGAACCAGCGTGAAGCTGCCGCCGCGGGTCGGAGCCGCCTGGGCGATGAAGCGGGCTACGGCGGCCCCGCGATAACGCGTGAGGTGATTCCAAACGACCTCAAGGCCGCTCGCGGGCAGCGGGAAAGGGACGCCCTCGTTGGCGCCCTCGAAGGAGTTGCCATTGTTGGCGAGCTTGGCGGCGGTGGCGTTGGCGCGGGTGGCGTCGTAGACACGCTGCGGGTTGGAGGCGCTGCGACGGGTGGGGTAGACGTTGAGCTTGTAGCTCGGGTAGGCCTTGAGGAGGGCGACGCTGCCGGCGGTGAGCTTGGCCTCGTATTGGCCGACGTTGGCGGGCGTTACGGAGTAGAGGACTTTATCGCCGGCGAAAGGATCGGGATGGTGATCGCCGACTTTGTAGCCGGCGGGAAGCGTGGTGATACCGCCGGTCCACGCGGGGATGGTGCCCTCGGCGTTGCCGGCCATGATGCCGCCGAGCGGGGTGAGGTCGGCGCCGAGGCGGGCGGCCTCGGCCGGGGAAACGGCGGCGTGCGAGGAGAGAGCGAGGAGAACGAGCGAGAACGAAAGGGGAAGAAGGGAGATTTTCATTTTGAACAAATGAGGCGGGTGGACGGGGTGGAGGGCGGGCGGGGCGGAAAAGCGCGTTGAGTCAACGCGCTCCACCTCAGAAGGAATACCTGATCGTGGTGGAGACGTAATCGCGGTCGGCGAGGAGATTGAAGCGGTCGGCGCCGAAGAAGTTCACGTAGCGCACCTCGAGGGACCAGGCGTTTTGATAGGTGAACTCAACCGCGAGGTTCACGCTCTTGCGCTTGGCGATGTAGTTGCCGAGCGGGAGGGGTGTGTTGCCGCTCACATCGTGGGTGAACGCGATGGAGGGCGAGGCGTTCACGTTGGCGAAGACGTTGGTGTAATCGAGGCGGCTGGCGACTTGGTAGCCCCAGGAGAATTTATCGGCGAAGGCGGAGGACGGGGTGGCGGGGAAGGCGCCGTTGCCGGTGTTGATCATGGTGGCGGGGTTGGCGCTGGTGAACGTGCCCGGACCGTCGTAGCGGAGGAAATCCTTCGAAGGCAGGTTGGCCCAAACGCCGCCGACCTCGCCGAGCAGGGTAACCTGCTGGGCGCCGAGCATCTGGCCGAAGACCTTGGTGAAGGTGGTCTGGGCGGTGGTGACGTTGTGGCGGCGGAAGCCGGACAACTCGCGGTTGAATTGGCCGAGGAAGTTGCCGACCTGATTATTGGCGCCGAAAGCCGGGTTGAGGGAGGAGAGCGTGGCGAAGAGGAGTTCCACGTCGTCGATCTGGAGCGGCTGGTCCTTTTTGTAGGAAAACTCGCCCTGCCACGAGATGCCGGTCTTGCCGAGGGAGGTGTTGAAGCTCGCGCCGAACATGCTGACGTCCTCGGGATATTCGATGAAGTAGCGGCCGGTGGCGGCGGCGGTAAGCAGCGCGATGGAGCGGGCGCCGGCGATGGCGGCCTGGGTCTGGGGGGCCTGGAGCGTGGCGATCTGCACGGGGGTGAGGGCGGCGGGATTCGTCTGCGCGAGCACGGCGATTTGGAAAATGCCGGCGGCTTGGGCGGCGGCGGTTGCCGGGGGAAGGCCGGCGCGGATGAACACGGCGGTGAGCGGGCCGGTGAGATCGGTGTTGATCGGGACGGTCGGGGTGCGGGAGCTGATCAGCGGTGAGCGGCTGTGATACTTCGCGAAATAGAAACCGAGCTCGGAATCGTTGAGGGCTTGGGCCTGATAGCGGGCGGAGACGCCGTATTGGGTGTAGTTGTTGCCCTCGCGGTCGCGGTCGCGGGGGATGCCGCCGAGGGTGCCGTTGTCGGCGAGACTGCCGAAGCCGAGAAACACGTTGCGCCCGCCGCGGCTGGCGAAGTCGTTGGTCGAAAAATAAGTGCCGGCCGGCTCGAGCTCGTTGCGGCGGAACTCGAGGAGCCAGAACGGCTCGATGGTGAGGTCCTTGGTGAGGCCGATCGAGGCCTTGAGCATATTGACGGGCAAAAAGGCCTCCTTGAGCTCGGCGCCGGGCACGCGGAGCTTGGAGAGTTCGACGGGGTTGACGACGTTGATGCCGTTGGGAATGAAGGTGCTCTCGCCGAGGCTCAGGACCTGACGACCGAAACGCAGATCGACCGGGACGGATTCGGCGGCGGTGAACTTGGCGATCAGGTAGGCGTCGAGCAGCTCGGTGCCGCTGGCGACGCGGTCTTTGGCCTGGTCGCTGAGGGGATTACGGGCGGTCTTGTCGGCCTTGAGGTCTTTGAAGTAGTATCCCCGGGCGAAGCCGGCGAAGTTGCGGTAACGCAGCTCGAGATCGTGCGAGCCTTTGAAAAGCTCGGAGACGACGCCCTTTTTGTAGTTCAGGTTGCCGTCGTCGGTATTGACGGAATTCTGGAGGCCGGGGAGGCCGTTAAAGGCATTGGTCGTGCCGTATTAGGCGGCGTTGGGATCTTGGAGTCGGTAAAGGGCGCCGATCGAGAAGGTCGAATCGAAACTGCCCCTGAGTTCGCCCGAGGAGAACTGAAAGGCTTGGGCCGGGCCAGTGAAGGCGGCGAGACCGAGCGCAAGGGCCAAGGCGACGCGGGGAGGGGAAACGACGAACGAAGGCAGGGATTTCATAACGATTGAGTTCAGCTCGCGAACCGATCCGGGGCGGGAACGGGCGGGGCTGGGACGGAGGGTTTAGGGTTGGACCGGTGAAACGACGGGGTGATGACTCCCTGACGAAGAACAGGGTGCGGGGTCGCTACAAGGTCGAATTTGCAGAAAAAGCCCGCGGGAAAGATTGGGGCGTTGACGCGCGGCGGGGATGCGTAAGCTGCGCGGTTCCCGTCATGCAGGCCGCCACCCACATCCACGTCAAAGGCGCCCGCGAGCACAACCTCAAGGACCTGGAGGTGCGGCTCCCGCGGGGGAAGCTCGTGGTCATCACCGGGCCCAGCGGATCGGGGAAATCCTCGCTGGCCTTCGACACGATCTACGCGGAGGGCTACCGCAAATACATGGAGAGCCTCTCGACGCAGGCGCGGCAGGTGCTCGACCAGATGAAACGGCCGGACGTCGACTTTATCCACGGGCTCTCGCCGGTGCTGGCGATCGAGCAGCGGACGGGCGGCGGCTCCCCGCGCACGACGATCGCGACGGTCACGGAAATCGCCGATTACGCGCAACTGCTGTGGGCGCTGGCGGGCGAGCAATGTTGTCCGAAAGACGGCGGGCGCGTGGTGCAGCGCTCGCTCGACGACAACGTGCGGCGGGTGCTCGCCGAGTGCGCCGGCGAGCGCGTGGTCCTGCTCGCGCCCCTCATGCGGGCCAAGCCGAGCGTGCTGCGCGACGAGCTGCCGCGGGTGCGGCAGCGGGGTTTTCAACGCGTGCGGCTCGATGGCGAAATCAAGGCTCTCGACGACCCCAAGCTGATCCCGGCCGGATCGGGCACGAAGGAGCTGACGGTCGAGATCGTGATCGACCGGCTGATGGCGACGGTGGACCAGCGCAGCCGGCTCGCGGATTCGCTGGAGCTGGCGTTTCGCGAGGGTAAGGACCGCGTCCTCGTGCTCGCGCAGAAAACGGCCGACGCGCCATGGCGCGAAGTGGCGTTGAGCCAGTCGCTCGCGTGCGAGATCTGCGGCGATGTCTTCGAGAAACTCACGCCGCGGCATTTTTCCTTCAATCACACCGACGGCGCATGCGGCACCTGCGGCGGTCTCGGGCGCAAGCTGCGGTTTGTCCCCGAGCTGATCGTGGCCGACGCGGAGAAGTCCGTGCGCGGCGGAGCGCTCAAGCCCTGGCGGATCGGCGGAAAAAATCTCATCATCAAGCACAACGCGCTGCTCAAACAGCTCGCCGAGCAGTTGCCGTTCGATCCGGAAACGCCGTGGAAGGATTTGCCGCAGAAGACGCGCGACGCGATTCTGCACGGCGCGGGACCGCGGGAGTTCGCCTTCAAGTTACGCCGGATGCGCGAGGCGAAGGCCATGCCGTTTGCGGGGGTGATCGCGGATTTGGAGGAGAGTTTTCGCCATACCGGAAGCGAGGGATTCCGCGCGCGGCTGACGATGTTCATGGTCAGCGGCGAATGTCCGGAGTGCCATGGCGCGCGCCTGAATGCGCGGAGCGCGGCGGTGCGCGTGACGGGAAAATCATTTCCGGAGTTCATGGCGTTGGACATCGGCGAAGCGCACGCATTCGCGCGCGGGTTGCTGGCGGCGCATCGCGACAATGCGGCGCTGAACGACGTGGTGGTCGGCATCGAGCAGCGGCTGCATTTCCTTCTGGAGACCGGGCTCGGCTACCTGACTTTGGAGCGCGACTACACGTCCCTCTCGGGGGGCGAATCGCAGCGCGTGCGGCTCGCGACGCAGCTTGGCATGGGGCTGATCGGCGTGATCTACGTGCTCGACGAACCGAGCATCGGCCTGCACGCGCACGACAATCAAAAGCTGATCGAGACGCTGGTGGCGCTGCGCGACCGGGGGAACACCGTGCTCGTGGTCGAGCACGACGAGGACACGATGCGGGCGGCGGATGAGATCCTGGAACTCGGGCCGCAGGCGGGCGTCGAGGGCGGGAGCATCCTGTTTCAGGGCACGCCGGAGCAATGCGCGGCGCAACCGCCCGGCAAGTCGCGCACCGGACCGTTTCTCGCGCGAAAAATGGCGGTCACCAAAGAGGCGGGCTTGAAGAAGCCCGACGGGGCCTGGCTGACGGTGCGCGAGGCGCGGGAGCACAACCTCAAGGGCGTCGACGCGAAGTTCCCGGTCGGGTTGCTCACGGTCGTGACGGGGGTTTCCGGCTCCGGGAAGAGCACGCTGGTCAACGACGTGTTGGCCGTCGCCGCCGCGAAAAAGCTGAACGGAGCGCGCGGCCTGCCGGGCAAACACCGGCACATCGAGAATCTGGATTTCTTCGAGAAGCTCGTGCAGGTGGACCAGGAACCGATCGGCCGGAGTCCGCGCTCGAATCCCGCGACCTACATCGACCTCCTCGGGCTGTTGCGCGATCTCTTCGCGATGGTGCCGCTCGCCAAGGTGCGCGGTTACAAGGCGAGCCGGTTTTCCTTCAACGTGCGCGGCGGCCGCTGCGAACGATGTCAGGGCGACGGCGCCATCAAGCTCGACATGCAATTCATGGCCGACGCCTATGCGCCGTGCCCGAGCTGCGGCGGGAAACGCTTCAACCGCGAGACGCTGGAGATTTTGTTTCACGGCAAATCCATCGCCGACGTGCTCGCGATGACGGTGCGCGAAGCCATCGCGCTGTTCCGGAACATCCCGCGCGTGCTCGACAAGCTGGCGACCCTCGACGCGGTCGGCCTCGGCTACCTCACGCTCGGGCAGTCTTCGACGACGCTCTCGGGCGGCGAGGCGCAGCGCATCAAGCTCTCGCTCGAACTCAGCAAACGCCAGCAAGGCGCGACGCTCTACATCCTCGACGAGCCCACGACGGGGTTGCACTGGGTGGATATCCAGAAACTGCTGGACCTGCTGTTCAAGCTGCGCGACGCGGGCAACACGATCATCGTGATCGAGCACAACCTCGACGTGATCAACCTCGCCGACTGGCTGATCGACCTCGGGCCCGGCGGCGGGCGCGATGGCGGGGAGTTGGTCTACGCCGGGCCGCGCGATGAGATCGAAGCGTGCGGTCGCTCGTTGACCGGGCAGGCGCTGAAACGTTGGCGGGCAACTTCCGTTCGGTAGTTGCGGCAAGAGAGGAAAACTACCGTCGTCCACCGTCGGCTTTCCGTATAAGAACTCTCCCGCTTACTTCCTGTTTCGCGACTGATTGGAATCGGGCAATCTCGGTTGATGATTGCCTTTATCCGGCGACGAAACGGCGCATTCCGCCGTTTGAAAATGAAGCCGGGCCGTTTACTTTGCCCGACGCGGCTTGTCGGGCAGGGGCGCGAGTTTGAGCTTCCCGGAAAGCGATTCGAACTCAGGGTCTTTATGGACCAGTTCCGCATCAAACCTTAGGGCGGTGGCAGCGATAAAGGCGTCGGCAAACGAGATGGCGTGAGTCGCCTTGAGGGCGCCGGCCGAGAGGGTCAGCGCTTCGTCCGGGTAAGAGAACGTCACCGGCCAGCCCCGCAGGACGGCCACAAAATCAGCGGCGTTCACGGCGCCGTGTTCATGATACGCGATGTAATAGACCTCGGCCAGCGTCGCGAAACTGACGAAAAGCGCGGATTTTCCCGCGTCGGCGCCGATCAGCCGGGCGCGAATGTCCTCGCAGCCGGGCTCGCCCTCCAAGGCGGCGAGCACCGCCGAAGTATCAAGGAGTGCGCGGGCGACGCTTACGGGCACGTTCCTTTTTGCGCATTTTCAGCAGGGAATTCGTCAGACCCAGACCTTTGGCGATCCCGATGCCGTGTTTGCCGACGTCACGACCCAGCGGCAAAACGCGCAGGCTGGTGCCCTCGTCGATCCAGGCGAGTCGCGAGTTTTCGCCCAAACCGTATTTGTGCCGGATTTCGCTGGGGACCACGGTTTGGCCGCGGGCTGAGACAAGGGTGTTCATGGCACAGAAAGCAGGGCGCAAAGAGACGACATCAAGCAAAACGCCGTATGCCTTGTGAAGATCGCCACCGGCGTGCACGGAGGTTCGGCGAAAGTCAGCGGCGACTCGCCGGTGTTTTGCCGACCCGAACACGGGCGAGATGCCGGTCTTTGGCCGGATTGGGGACTACTTCACGGCCGCCCAGACGCGCTGCACGTCTTCGTGATCGTCGATCTCATGGAGAAATTCGCCGACCTCGATGCGCGTCGCTTCGTCGAGCTCCGGGTAGTTCTTCGCGAGATAGCCGAGTTCGGCGGTGACCACGGTCCAGCCGTTTTTCGCCAGCCAAGTGGAGACGGCGTGGACATCCTTCAGCCCGGTGGTGAAGCGGGCGCCGGCGTGGTCGGCGGGGATGTCGTCGTTTTTCTCGTGCGAGACGGCCTCAAAATCGTTGGCCCCGGCCTCGATGGCGGCGGCTTCGAGGTCGATCGCGGCGTCGGGGTGGTGGGCTTCGACAAGCCCGACGTGATCGAAAAGGAACTTGTTGCTGCCGGCGGAGCCGAGGATGCCCTTTTTGAAGAGGAAGCGCATCTCGGGTGCGGTGCGTTGGTGGTTGTCGGTGTAAATCTCGACGATGACGGGAACCTTGTGCGGCGCGTAGCCTTCGAAGACGACA
>JBDNFZ010000269.1:0-4127 GCA_041689555.1 Opitutaceae bacterium
CTCAATGTCCGCGATATCCTCGAAGACGGCCGGCTTCAGGCCGTGGGCGTCAACCCCGATGGCCAGACCTTCGCCTACCGCATCATCAATCCGCGCCAGTTCATCCTGAGCGCCACCTTCGATCTCTGATCGTCGGCTTCGACCCTTCGCGTTTTTTAGTTGTGCAGGTTGCCACCTTCTGGGCGGCAACCTGCTTTTTTTCGCCCCCGGCTGTCGCCTTGCAACGCTTGCACGAGGAAGCGCCTGACATCACGCCTAAGGTCTGCACCGTCCCTCACTTACCCCGCGTTTCCCGGCCCCATTTGGACGTCTGTCTGCCCCCACACCTTTCAATTTTTACCATGCAAAGCTACCCCCGTATCCTCGCGGCTCGCCCCCGCCTCGCAGTCGCCGCCACCGCCGCGACCTTGCTGCTATCGCTGCCGCTATCAGCTCAGCTCGCCGCGCCAGCGAAGCCCGTCATAGAAACCGCGCCCGCACCGGTTAAGGAAGGCGAGGCGGTCGTCCTCTCACCTTTCCGCGTCGTCTCCGATGACAAGGGCTACCAAGCGGCCAACACGATGTCCGGCACCCGCCTCAACACGAAGCTGGAGGACGTCTTCTCCTCCATCACCGTCGTCACCAAACAGCAGATGATCGACACCGCGGTGCTTGATATTAACGACGTGTTCAAATACGAGGCGAGCACCGAGGGAACCTCCACCTTCACCCTTTTCTCCAAGGATCAAAACGGCAACGTCTCCGACAAGACCGCCTCCGACCCGCAGCGCGCCAACCGCATCCGCGGGCTCTCCGGCGGCCTCGGCAGCTCCGTCAGTGCCAACAGCGGCGGCGTCAACACCGCCTTTGGTAACTTCAAATCCAACGGCAGCATCCCGTTTGACCTCTACAACGTCGAGTCCGTCGAAATCTCCCGCGGGCCCAACTCCAGCCTCTTCGGCGTCGGCCAGGCCATCGGCACCGTCAACATCGTCCCCACCCAAGCCAACCTCCGCCGCCTCTCGTTCAGCAGCACTCTCCGCGCCGACAGTTGGGGCGGCAGCCGCGAGAGCGTGAACATCAATGTCCCGATCTTCCGCGACAAACTCGCCGTGCGCGTCGCCGCCGTGACCGAGGACAAGGGCTTCACGCGCGACCCCGCCAGCGAGAAAATCCACCGCGAGTTCGTCACCCTCCTCGCGCAGCCTTTCAAATACACGACGATCCGCGTTGCCGGAGAAAATTATAACAACAAGAACCGGCGCCCCGGCGCCCTGACCCCGATCGAGACCATCTCGACGTGGAAAGCCAACGGGAGCCCGACGTGGGATCCCCAAGCCAGCCAAGCGATCTTCAGGGACGGCACGCGCTCGGCCGTCATACCGACGAGCACCGAGGGCAACACCCCGGGTATTGCCGCAGGCGGTTTGCCCATCGGCCTCAGCACGGTGAACACCGGCAAGCCCTTCCTTTTCTTCGACAACAGCGGTTTCCAATTTTTCACCGTTCAACGCACGGGCAACCCGACCACGGGCCTACCTTCTCCCTACACGACCAACTCCGAACTGCGTTACGCGGCGTCCGGCGGCTTGCTCCAGCGCTTCACCGGCCAAGTCGGCGCGCTCGCCCTGCCCCTCTACGCGCCCAACCGTATCGGCGACAAATCCGTCTATGATTGGTCCGCCATTAACGTCGTCTCGGCCAACCACCAAGAAGACAAAGCCAAGACGATCAGCGTCGAGTTGGAACAGGTCCTCTACAACAGCCCGACCCAGCTGATCGCCGCCCGCGCCGGCTGGTTCCGCCAAGACTACCGCAACGAGCGGGCCAACTGGCTGGACAGTAACATCACGATCTTCGTCAATCCCAACAACAAGTTGCTCGATGGCCGGCCCAATCCTTTTTATCTCCGGCCTTACGTCGAGACGTCGTCCCCCAATCCCGGCTTTTTGCTCAGCTTAAACGACATTCAAAACGCCGACTTCACCTACCAATACACCCCCGGAGTCCTGCCAAAACTCTTGCGGTGGATCGGCCAGCAACGTGTCGCCGCCAATGCTTCGACGAGCCGCGAGGACGCCACCTCTTGGAACGAGGCCAATTACTTCACCGATTTGTCCAAAGTTAGCTGGTTGAGCCAGACTGCGGCCAACTACACCTCCCGGCCCGAAATCGGCAGTCGGTTCTATCTCGGCGGCGCCAACAACGATCCCCGGGTCCAATATGGCTCGTTCCCCCTCAATAAGTCGGAGGGCACCTACGCCTTGAACTATTTCGATAATAACCGCGGCGTTTGGCTCAACGATCCGCAGAAGGTCGAGCAGATCGAGCAGGGCGGTAACCACAGCCGTAATCGCTCCGAACTACGCACCCTGAGCTTCAGTGAGCAGGGCTTCTTCTTCGGCGACCGCCTCGTCACCACCGTCGGCTACCGCGAAGATCGCCAGCGCACACGCACTTCCTCCGGCACCGCCATCGATCCGACCACGGGCCGGGTCAACTATGCCAACAATGCGTTGTTTCCAAATGCCTGGTTCTATCCGGACAAGGGCAAGACCAAGACTTACGGTGCCGTGGCCAAAGTCACAAAATGGCTCAACCTTAGCGGCGGGTATTCTAACAGCACCGTTCCACGTGAGCTTCGCTACGACCTAAGAACCCTTATCCCGCAGGCCAACCCAACCGGTAACACCCAGGAATATGGTGCGAGCTTCAATCTTTTGGAGGGCAAGCTGTATTTGAAGATCAACCACTTTACCACCAAGGCCCTTAATGATCGGGGCTCCGGCGTCCTCACCCTCGGCAGCCGCACCCTCGACAACCTTACGGGTCGCAATCAAGGCAACGGCCTGCCCAATCAATCCACCTTGCGCTACTTCGCGCAAGAGACCGTCGCCGCCCGCTTCCGCTCCCAAGGTGTCACGCCCACCGCCCAGCAGTCCTTCGAAGCCGTCGGCAAATTCCTGAACTGGACGCCCACATTTCACGAGGCTCTTACCCGCGACTTCGGTAACCGGATCCAAGCCGCCGACTCGGTGGACACCACCTCGCGCGGCTACGAACTGGAGCTCACTTACAACCCCACCCGCAATTGGCGCATCAAGGTCACGGGTTCGAAATCCAAAGCGCAGGATGATCGCATCGGCACCAACACCTACGATTTCTGGGTCGACAATGTGCCCTTCTGGTCGGCCCTCCGCTACGACAGCGTGGCCGGTAACGGCGACGGTCGCGGTCCCCTCTGGTGGTCCACTCCGATCAACTCCGTCTTCAATACCCTCCTGCCCAATGCCTCCCAGGGCCAGAACAACGATTCCACGATTTGGGCGAATCGTCTCTACACGAACGAATTCATCGCCACCTACAAGAATCTCGCGGCGAATGTCGGCAAACGCCGCACCCAAGAGCGCGAATATCGTTTCGCTGCGGTCACCAACTACGACTTCACCCGCGGCCCGCTCAAGAACTTCAGCGTCGGCGGTGCCGCTCGCTGGGAGAGCGAAGCCGCCATCGGCTACTTGGCCGGAAAGCCGGAAACATCCGGCGCGTTCACCGGTGCCATCCTCGAACTCGACGTCAATAAACCCGTCTTCGACAAGGCCAACGCCTACTTCGACTTCAGCGCCAGCTATCGCGTGAAACTGTTCCGCGATAAGATTACCACGAAGATCCAACTCAACGTTCTGGACGCGTTCGAGGGCGGCCGTCTGCAAGCCATCGCCGTCAATCCCGACGGCAAACCCTTCGCCTATCGCGTCGTCGATCCGCGCCGCTTCGTTCTGAGTATGTCGTTCGACCTCTGATTGTCGTTAGCGTGCGGGAACGTTGACGAACTCGTCGCTTCCCGCTCAGTTCAGCCATCCCCGAAGCGCGTCTTTTCCGGACGCGCTTCGTCCTTTTTCCACCCTATGCAACGTCGCGATTTCATCCGCTCCACCGCCGCCCTCACTACCCTCGCCGCCCTCGGGGCCCGCGCCGCCACGCCGCTGGCTGCAGACTCCGATCTCCTCGCCGAGGCCATCCGCGCCAACGACGCGGGCATCCCCGCGCTCCTCGCCCAACAGGAGCTGCGCCCGGGCCATCGTTGGCTTGGTGGCCTGTCCAATGCCTACGGCTTACACAGCGCCGGCGGCACGTCCGGATTTATC
>JBDNFZ010000270.1:0-1637 GCA_041689555.1 Opitutaceae bacterium
ACATGTAGATTAACTTCGACACTAGGATCGTTAGAAACGCCGCGACAAAAAGCAGTTTGTCGGTGAGGGTGAACTTTTTGAACATTTCGATACCTGACTACCTTTACTAAAAGGTGCAACCGGAAGGTTGAGCGAAACGTCACCGTTGCTCGCCGAGGTCCCGTCCGCCTTCCACATCAGCCGTTTCGGCGTTGTCAGCGGGAAACAGTTCCAAGGGATTCGGATTTTAAGGGAACGTTCCAAGATTCCCGCCCTTCGCTTCGCGCTTTGGGCTACCGCACCGACCGGGTCCGCCCCAAATAGCTCTACGTTGCTCGAGGGCGTGGCGGACGGGGATCGCGGTTAGCCTATTTTGCCGCGGGCGCGGCTGGCGCTTTCTTTTCCGGCGCCGGCTTGAGCTCGATGCGCAGCGGCAACGCGCAGAGCGAATAGCAACCATGCTCGATGCCGGTATCGCGCACGATGGCGACGCGCAGGCCCGTTTGGGTGCCGCCGAGGGGTTTGCCGACCGGGCCGGTCGCGATGTTGGTAAGGCCATCGGAGGCGGCTACGGCGTTGCGGTGATAGTGCCCGAAGAACAGAAAAACCGGAGGGGGTCAGCTTACTAAGTTGCCTGATCCGAAAACTTCCAAAATCCGCTTTACCAAGAGGGGTGCCGCACCGCGCCGGGGTTTGTTCTCCGCTTCCCCGTAGGAGCAAATTTATTTGCGATCCACGCCCCGTCCAAAGCCAACCCAAGCCCCCCGCTCCCTTACTTCTGTCAAGAGTCAATCCGCGGCCCCTTTTCTGGGCTTTTGGTGGGCTTGGCGGCTTTGACCATGCCGCACATGTTGCTGACTTACTGGTGGCATCGGCGTGGTGAACCTGTCCCCGGCGATTTTTTTTCCAGGGCTGTGGGTGGCTAAGTGCCGGTCCATCCGGCATCGGCCTAAGCGGCAGGAGCATAGGAGAGTATGACGACGACCGTATCCTCGGAAGAGGTGGCGGTCCAGTGGCGACGAGTGAGCGTAGACGTGATCGGGAGCGATGGTGGCGAGCCGAGGAAGTCCGAACACTTCGCGGGGGGCGGCTTGGGCAACTCGAATAATGCGCGCAGGAAAGACCGTCGCCGACCGTCTTTTGCGGGCCCTTTTTTCCCTTCGCTGGTTAAGACCACGAAGAAAACAGGAGGCCGACCTCGGGGGGTCGCTCGCTTTTTTTGGTTTTGCTTGTCACTTCGCACAACAGGCGTTTCTGCCCCTAATCACTCACCACCCGAATAGGGTAGTTGGGCATAGTTATCCCGAAATGCCGACTGCCTCACCGGGAAATAAAACCTACGCTCCGGCCAAAATCTTACCTTCCTGAACTCCATCTATAATACGCTTCGCGAGCGCTTGATCTCCGACAAGGCACGCCGCGCGGGGGAACGCGTGGTTGTAGCGATCGCTCTGGCCGCTTTTGTTGTCCACCTCATTCTGATCGGGCTGCGGCACGTGGACCTGCTTCCTGCGCACAGCCATCATCTCGATGAGCTTCTGACCAATCCGATCGCCGCGATCTACACGCCATTCTCCTTCATCTTGGTTTATGAAGTTTACCTCTTGGTCTTCTACCTGCCCCAGTCGATCACCCAATATATCGCCCGGCAATATGAA
>JBDNFZ010000271.1:0-6673 GCA_041689555.1 Opitutaceae bacterium
CGCCACGCCGACGCCCACGCTTTCCAGCTCGAGGCCGCCCAGACCGCCACCCGCCGCCACGCCGATAACCTCCAAAAAAACCTCGACAGCCTCCGCCCCCAGTTCGCCCGCAGCGAGACCCAGCGCCAGCAGGCCGAGACCCTCCTCGCCGCCGCCCGCCAGCAGATGACGGCGCTCGATTTGGAAATCGACCGGCTCGAGGGCGTCCGCAACCAGCTCCAGAACCAGATCGATTTCTCCCACCATCAGATCAATGAACTCCGCGCCCAGGGCATCGCCCTCGCCGAGTCTTCCGCCCGGGCCATCGCACAGGTCGGCGAACGTCTCCGCGATCAGCTCGCCACGATCCGCCACCGCGAGGACGTCATCCGCCAGCGCGACGAAAAAATCCGCCAGCTCCAGTCCAGCTTCTCCTGGAAGGTCACCGCTCCCCTCCGCGCCCTGCGCCGCAAATTCATCGATCCGCGCCGCCCCGCCGCTCCGCTCCCGCCCGGCGACACCTCGCCGATCCCCGCGCCCGAGTTGCCGAAACTCCCGCCCACCCTCACCAGTTTCCAGCCGCCCGCGCAGCGCGCTTTGCCTTTCAGCGTCGACTATCCCAACCGCTGGGGCTTCGCCGCCCGCAAGCTCTCCCTCCGCGGCTGGTGCTTCGCCGACGATGGTTCCTCGCTCAAAAACATCCGCGCCGCCATCAACGGCCGCACCTACCCCGGCACTTACGGCCTCAAGCGCATGGACGTCCTCGCCGCCGTCCGCGACAAACCCCAGGCCGAATACTGCGGCTGGAAGATTGAGGTCGAGCTCCGCGACGGCGATTCCCACATCGTCCTCGAAGTCGGCGACGCCGACGGCCGCTGGCAGATTTTTTTCAAAAACGAGCTCAACGTCGGCGCCGGTTTCGATGTCGCCGAGCTCACTTCCTACGAGCGCTGGGTCACCACCTACGACACCCTCACCGACGACCGCCTCAGCGCCCAGCGCGAGAGCAGCCGGCACCTCCCGCGTCGTCCGCTCATCTCGATCCTCGTTCCCGTCTACAACACGCCCGAGAAGTGGCTCGCCAAGGCCATCACCTCCGTCGGTGAGCAGACCTATTCCAACTGGCAACTTTGTCTCGCCGACGACGCCTCGACCGCGCCCCACATCCGCCCGCTCCTCGAGCACTACGCCGCCGCCGATCCCCGCATCAAAGTCTGCTTCCGCGAAAAGAACGGCCATATCTCCGCCGCCTCCAACTCCGCCCTCGAGCTCGCCGCCGGCGAATTCATCGCGCTCCTCGATCACGACGACGAACTCGCTCCGCACGCCCTCTACGAAGTCGTCATGGCGCACAACGCCGACCCCACCACCGATTTTTTCTACTCCGACGAAGACAAGATCGACGAGGAGGGCCACCGCCACGAGCCCTACTTTAAGCCCGACTTCCTGCCCGATCTCTTCCTCGGCCAGAACTACACCTCGCACCTCACGGTTTACCGCGCCGCCCTCATGCGCAAAGCCGGTGCTTTTCGCGTCGGCTACGAAGGCTCGCAGGATTGGGACCTCGCCCTCCGCATCGTCGGCCTCTTGCCCGATCACTCCAAGATCCGGCACATCCCGAAAATCCTCTACCACTGGCGCGCCATCCCCGGCTCCACCGCCCTCCTCTCCAGCGAGAAAAACTATCCCGTCAAAGCCGCGCACCGCGCGCTCACCGACCACTTCGCCCGCCTCAAACAACCCGTCGAGTTGATCGCCGTCCCCGGCGACCACTGGCGCGTAAAATATCCGCTCCCCGCCCAGCCCCCCCTCGTCTCGCTCCTCATCCCCACGCGCAACGGCCTCAAATTCCTCCAGCGCTGCGTCGATAGCATCCTGGAAAAAACCACCTACCCGAACTACGAAATCCTCATCGTCGACAACGGCTCCGACGACCCCGCCACCCTCGCCTACTTGGAAAAGGTTTCAGGCCTCGGGCCTGAGGCTTCAGCTTCCGACCCCCTCAAGCCTCACGCCTCACGCCTCACGCCTTCCGAGGACGCGAGCCGCGCCCGCGCGGTGCGCGTCCTCGCGTATGATTTTCCGTTCAACTACAGCGCGATCAATAATTTCGCCGCCAAGCAGGCCCGCGGCGCCGTCCTCGGCCTTCTCAATAACGACCTTGAGGTCATCCACGCCGACTGGCTCGACGAGATGGTATCGCAGGCCCTGCGCCCGCAGATCGGCTGCGTCGGCGCGCTGCTTTATTATCCCAACGACACCGTGCAACACGCCGGCGTCATCATCGGCCTCGGCGGCGTCGCCGGCCACGCCTTCCGCGATTTCTCCCGCGGCACCGAAGGCGTCTTCAACCGCGCTCGCCTCGTCCAAAACTACGGCGCCGTCACCGCCGCCTGCCTCGTCATCCGCAGGGAAATCTTCGAAAAGGTCGGCGGCCTCGACGAAAAGAACCTCGCCGTCGCCTTCAACGATATCGACTTCTGCCTGAAAGTCCGCGCCGCCGGTTACCTGAATCTCTGGACGCCCTTCGCCGAGCTCTACCACCATGAATCCGCCAGCCGCGGCGTCGAGGATACGCCGGAGAAACACGAGCGTTTCCGCAGCGAGGTCGAGACCATGATGAAACGCTGGGAGAAAGAGCTGAAGCACGACCCCGCCTACAATCCCAACCTCACCCTCGAGCTCACCGATTTCACCCTCGCCGCCCCCCCGCGCCCCTCGCTCCCCTAAACGCCCTCTGCTCCCATGTAGGAGCAAATTTATTTGCGACCCGCGCCGCGCACGCGCCGCGCACGCGCCGCGCACGTGCCGCGCAAGCGCCGCGCATCACCGCGTTCTCCGCCCCCTCGCCATCTCTTTCACCCGCGTCGCTCCACCCGCCTCGCGCCACCCGCGCCCACGGCTTTCCTGTTTGGGTTTGCAACGCGCGGAACCCGTAGGCCGCGAGCTCGCTCGCGCTCAAACAGCGCCAGCAAGCTGGCAGCCTACACTTACGGAACCAAACCGGAAAGCCGTGACCCGCGCCACCCGCGCCGTTGACGCCTCCGCGCCTCCACCTACCGTCCGTCCTATGAGCTTCGCCGAAGCCCTCGCCCTCTTCACCGCCCAACTCCGCGCCGACCCCGCGGCGCCGAGGCCGCCCCTGGTCTTCGAGACCGTGGATCAACTCCACGAGTGGAAGATGCTCTCGCGCGCCTTCGACCAAGCCCAGCTCGACCTCGGGATCGTCACGCCCGAGGAAATGCAGCGTCTCAACTCCGTCGTGCAAGTGGACCACGCTACCGCCCATCGCGTAATCCGTTACGAGCAATATGTCTGAGCAACACCCCCCGGCCGCCTTCGCGGCCGTGCTCACCGACTCCGCCCATCCCCTCATCGTCGGCGGCCAAGCCGTCAACCTGTGGGCCGAAATTTATTCTCCGTCGGAACCCGAACTCGGCCCATTCGCCCCGTTCACCAGCAAAGACGCCGACATCCACGACGACCGCGCCCTTGCCGAGATTTCCCATAGCCGCTTCACCGCGCAACAACTCCCCCTCCTCGTCGCCCGCCTGCGTTAGCGCGTCGCGTCGCCCTACCATGACCGCAGCCATCGATACCCCGCTCGCGAGCGTAACCTGCGATCCTTCCGAGTTACGGGTCGAGGGCTGGATCCATTTGGGCGCTGATCACCCTCGGATCAGCACCATCGAAATTTATGCCGATGACCGCCTCACCGGCCTCACGCACACCCTTTCCCCGCGGCCCGACGTCAACGCCGCACTTTCCCTACCGGCGTCCGTCCTCGCCGGTTTCCAGATCGATGCCCGCTGCGCCGCCATCAAGCCTTCCGCTTCATTTACCCTCGCGGTCCACGCCGTGCTCGCCGACGGCACCCGGACTCCGCCCCTGACCAGCCTCACCCTCCGCGCCTCCGATATTATCCCGCGTCCCCGCCGCGCCGCACCGGTCGTCCCCACTCCTCCCGCGACCCACGCCCACCACGTCGCGCGCTGGCTTGATCCCGCCGACCGCGCGGGCGTCGAGATCGGCGCCTTCAAGTCCCCCATCCCCGGCATCCGCCCGTTTTATGTCGACCGTTTTCCGGTCTACGCCGGTGAGCGCGCCCTCGCCGACTACCTTGGCGATGTGAACTCCCTTCCGTTCCGCGACTCCGCCCTCGCCTACGTCGCCAACTGCCACGTCCTCGAACACGCCGCCAATCCCGTCGCCGCTCTTTGGGAATGGGCCCGCGTCACCCGCCATGGCGGCCTCCTCTACCTCGTCGTCCCCGACCACCGCTACACCTTCGATCATCGCCGCGCGCTCACTCCGCCCGCACACCTGATCGAGGATTTCGCGCGCGGCACCACGGCCTGCGACGCCACCCATCTCGCCGACTACCTCGATGGCATCGACTGGTCCCGCTCCCATCCCGGCCAGACTCCCGCCGAACACACCGCGACCCGCGAGGAACTGCGCGCCGCCTACACCGCCGCCCTCGCGGCCGGCGAGGAGATCAACATCCACTTTCACGTTTTCTCCCGCCAGACGCTCGCCGCCCTCGTCGATCTGATGAACGCCCACCCGCGCCGACCCGCCACGCTCACCGTGGTCGATTCCGCCGAGCGTTTTCCCGTTGAGCGCGGCGACGGCTTTCTCCTCGTCCTCCGCGTGACCAAGCCCGTCCGCGCCCGCCTTGCCGCCTGGCGCACCCGCAACCTTCCGGCCTTGCTGCCGTCCGCCCGGCCTTGCCTGCCATGAACCCGCCGCGCCGCCGTTCGCCGGCGCCGGTTGAGTTGCGGATTTCCCGCCTCCGGGGCCTTTCTCGCTTTCCGCGCTTCGCTCCCTCTGCCTGATTCGCCGCTTCCGCTTCATCATGGCGCAAAAAAACCTCTCCGCCTTCCTCTCGGCCGCTTTCGCGCTCTGCCTCTTCGCCTTCATTCTCGGCGCACGCTGGGCCGTCTTCGACCGCTACGGCATGACCCTCCCCGAGTGGGACCAGTGGGACGCCGAAGGCCTCTACCTCCTCGCGCCGTGGTTCAACGACGACCACTTCCTCCGCGCCCTGTTCACCCCGCACAACGAGCACCGCGTCGTCCTCACCAAGCTCCTCAACCTCGCCCTCACCGTCGCCAACGGCCATTGGGACCAGCGCCTCGAGACCACCGCGAATGCCTTCCTGCCCGCCTCCCTCGCCGTCGCCTTTTTCTTTCTCGCGCGCCGCCACCTCGAACGCCGCTGGCTCGCTCCGCTCACGGTCTTCCTCGCCGTCATTTTCGCTTTTCCTTTCGCCTGGCAAAACGTCCTCGGCGGTTTCCACTCCCAGCAATTCTTCCTCGTCGGCCTCGCCTTGATCGCCATCGCGCTCCTGCCGTTTGCGCCGCCGTTTTCGGGCCGGTGGTGGCTGGGTGCGCTCGCCGCCGGACTCGGTCTCCTCAGCATGGGCTCCGGACTGTTCGGTGCCGTCGTCGTGATCGGACTCCTCGCCGTCCAGTTTTTCCGCCGCGAGCGCACCTTCGCCTCCGCCCTTCCCACGCTGGCCGTCTGCGCCCTCGTCTCCGCAGTCGGCTGGTTTACCCGCCACGAGGTGCCTTATCACGCGACGCTCAAGGCGCAGAATCTCCACGACTTCGCCTTCACCATCATCCGCAGCCTGCAATGGCCCGCGCCCCTGAGTCCGTGGTTCGCGCTCGTCCTTTGGCTGCCGTTCGCCTGGTTGATTGCGCGCCTCGTCTTTTCCTCTCGACCGCTCTCGGCCCCTCCCCGCGCCTTCGGTTACTTTATCCTCGGCCTCGGCGTCTGGGTCTGGCTGCAACTCGTCGCCACCGGCTACGCTCGCGGTGCCGGCGGCCCGCCCCCGGCCTCCCGCTACATCGACACCCTTGTCTTCGGTCTCGTCGCCAACGCCTTCGCGCTCGTCTGGCTCGCCGCCCCGACCCTTCTCACCGCGCACCTCCGGCGCGGCCTCGCCGCCCTCGCCCTCGCTTGGGTCGGCCTCTTCGCCTGGGGCGCCCAGACCGAGTTGCGCCAGATCTTCAACGTCGAGCTCCCGCCCGTGAAAGTTTATCACGACTACTGCGAGATCAACGTCCGCAACTACCTCTACACCGGCGACGAAAAACACCTCGACCAAGAACATATCCCCTATCCCGGGGCCGGCTCTTTTCTCCAACGCATCGGCATCCCCGCCCTCCGCGATCGTCTTCCCGTCACCGTGCGACCGCCCCTCGCTCTCACCGTCGCCAGAGGCGACTTCCTCGTCTCCGATCCGCGCCGGTTGCACGCGCCCTCCGCCGGTCTCGCCCCCTCGGCCCCGCCGCTCGTTTATCGCTCCACCTGGGGCTCTTTCGCCGCCGATGTTGCGCCCGGCCCCCGCGAGTTCACCAGCACCCCGCTCCGCGCGCCACTCGGCGCGTGGCTCAAGTTCGAGACCGCCGGCTTCGTCGGCGGTCCCGACACCGTTCTCGATTTGCGCGCCGCCACCACCGGCGCGGTGCTCGCCTCCGTTGTTCCGGATAAAATCCCCGGAGACACCTGGCGCGCCGCCTACGTGCGTGCGCCCTCCGAAGCTTTCGTGATCTACGCCCGCGCCCCCGACGCCGCCCGCTGGCTCGCGTTCTCCGCACCCGTCGAGATGGCCACCGGCTCCTACTGGGCCTGGCAACTCACCAAGAACGGCCATCTCATCGCCCTCACCGCCTTGGCCCTCGCC
>JBDNFZ010000272.1:0-6179 GCA_041689555.1 Opitutaceae bacterium
AAAAACATCCGCGTCATCGGTCTGGGCATCGGCACCGCCGCCGGCGCGATGATCCCCGACGGCCAAAACGCCTTCGTCAAAGACGACCGCGGCGCCGTCGTCCTCTCCAAACTGGAGCCCGCCACGCTCCGCGATCTCGCCGACCTCACCGGCGGCGTCTACCGCGACGCCTCCGCCTGGGTCGATCTCGCCGCCCTTGTCGAGTCCACCGTCGCCACCGGCCAGAAGGGAAAATTCATGGAGAAAAACACCTTCCGCCAAGTCGAGCGTTACCAATGGCCGCTCGCCGCCGCCCTCCTCTGCCTCCTCGCCAGCCTCTGGCGCGAGTTTCCCGTTCGCCCAAAACCCCGCTCCCTCGCGCTCCCCGCGCCGCCGGAACTCAGCGGTCGGAAGTCAGCCGTCAGCCAAGCCGCCGCCGCTCTCGCTCTTTTCCTTCTGATCTCCGCCCTCTCCCCCCTGACCTCTCTCCGGGCGGCCGCCGTCCCCGACCCCCCGCCCTCTCCCTCCGAGGCCCTGACCAAAATCGTCACCCGCCTCGCCGCCGCCCCCGACCGCTCCGGCCGCGAGTGGGCCGAGCTCGCCCGCGAGACCGTCACCTGGGGCCAGCGCCTTCAATCCGAACAGCAACCCGTCGCTCCCGGTGCCGTCCAAGACGCGCTCGCCGCCGTCGACACCGGCGCCGCCCTCGACCCCAAGACCGCCGACTGGCCGAAACTCCGCGAGGAACTCAACGCCCTCCTCCGGAAACCCGAGGACCAAAAAAAGGACGAACAGAAGCAGGACGAGAAAAAATCAGATCAACAGAAACAGGATCAAAAAAAGCCGGACGATAAAAACTCGTCGCAAAAGTCCGAGCCTTCCCAGCAGCAAAAAAACGATCCGTCCCAGAAATCCGACGATCAAAACAAAGACGGCCAGCAGCCGCCCGAAAACTCCGATTCCAAGCCCGACCCGGCGAAGCAAAACCAGTCCGCCTTCGGCGACATGAAGGACCAGCAACAACCGCCGCCGCCGCCGCCACCCAGCGAAGGCGACACCCAACAAGTCGGCGGCACCCCCGACAAAAAACCCGCCGACGCCTCCGTCGATCCCGCGCTCGAGATGCCGCTTCAAAAACTCGACCAACTCCGCAACCAGGATTCTCCCGCCAAACTCTTCAAACTCATGCAGGGCGAACCCCAGCCCGGCCCCGCCAAGAAAGGCAAAAACTGGTGATCTCCCGCATGTCCCGCCTCCTCCGCCACCGCAGGGCGTCTGTTTTGCAGACGCCCCCCTCCGATACCGCCCGCATGTCCCGCCCATCCTCCGCCGTCCCGTCGCCCGGCGCATCCTGTCCTGAGTTCCTGATTTCCGGATTATCTTTCTTCTTCGCTTCCGCCCTCGTGCGCCGTCGCACCGGCGTCCAGCCCTTAATCCTCTCCCCGCGCCTCCTCCGATTTCCAGTTTCCCTGTTTTCCACATCTCCTCATTTCGCGCGCCTCGCCCTGCTTCTCCTCACGTCCATCGTCGTCCTTTCCAGCTCCGCCCGCGCCCAGACCGTCCGCTGGCAACCCCTCCAAGGCGCCCTCGCCGTCGGCCAGACCAGCGAACTCCAACTCATCTTCGAGGACTGCACACCCACCGACACCCCGCCGCGCCTCCCGAAAATCGACGGCCTCTCCCTCGACTTCGCCGGCCAGTCCACCAGCACCTCGATCATCAATTTCAGCCGCTCTGATTCGACGACGTTCACCTACGCCGCACGGCTGACAAAAGCCCAGCGCGTCTCCATCCCGTCCTTCGAGATCGCCACCAACAAAGGCAAACTCCGCACCCCCGTCGCCACCTTCGAGCCCGGCACCGCCACCGTCGGCAACACCGGCGTCGCCCTCGAAAACGCCGCCAACTCCCGCCTCGTCGCCACGCCTGCGTCCGTCTGGGCCGGCGAGGTCTTCACCCTCAACTACACGCTCGACGCCGCCCGCAGCTACTTCCCCGACTTCGGCCGCGGCCAGATCGAGTGGAACGCCGAACCCCTCGTCGCCGAGGACTGGTCCCGCCCCGAACCCCTCGAGTCCCGCGCCGGCGCCGAGCCTCGCACCGGCCTTGCCTACCGCACCCGCGCCATCGCCCGCACCCCCGGCGGCGTCCGCCTGAATGCCGTCAGCCAGCTCCTCAACCTCTCCGTCGGCGTCACCGGCTTCGGCTTCTTTCAGCAACGCCAGTATCAACAATACTCCGTCACCAGCGCCGCGCCCGTCCTCGACGTGAAACCGCTCCCCGCCGCTCCCGCCGGTTTCAACGGCGCTGTCGGCGACCTCACACTCTCGTCCAAAATCGTTCCCCTCACCGCCGCCGTCGGCGAACCCGTCACCTGGACCCTCGAACTCGGCGGCGTCGCCAACTGGCCCGACATCCCCGGCCTCCCCGCCCGCTCCGTCTCCAAAAATTTCCAAGTCATCTCTCCCCAGGCCAAGCGCACCCCCGCTGAGGGCAAACTCTTCGACGCCACCCTCGCCGAAGACGTCGTGCTCGTCCCGACCAAAGCCGGCACCTACACGCTCGGCCCCGTGGCCTTCACCTACTTCGACCCCAAGTCCGGCACCTACAAAACCGCGACGACACCCGCCACCACCGTCACCATCACCGAGCCCGTCGCCTCCGCGCCCGGCCTCAACCTCAACGTCATCCCCGATCCCGCCGCTTCCGCCCAATCGAGCATCGAAAATCAAAAATCAAAAATCCTCCCCGCCCCCGCGCCCGACGCCCTGCCCCGCGAACCCGTTGCCGGCACCGCCTCCGCCACCGTCCCGCTTTCCCCGCGCACTATCCTCCTTTGCCTCCTGACCGCTGTCTCCTGTCTTCTGCTCTTCTGGCTCGGCCTCGCCCTGCGCCGCGCCCGCGTCACCGACCCGCTCCTCCACCGCCGCGAGGCCCGCGCCCGCCTCGAAAAGCTCATCGCTGAAATCGCCGCCGCGCAAAACTCCGACTCTCAACTTTCAACCTTCAACTCTCAACCGCCGGCGCAGCAGCCGTCCCTGCTGCTGCGCTGGCAGCACGACACCGCCCTGCTCCTGCAAGTCCGCGCCGCCGCCCCCACCGCCGCCGACCTCCCGGAACCCGAAACCCAAAACCCCAAACCCCAAACCTTCCCCATCCTCTGGCTCGAAGCCGAAGCCACGCTCTACAGCGCCGCCACTCCGCTCCCCGCCGACTGGTCCGTCCGCGCCCAAGCCGCCCTCGCCGCCACACCGCTGCCGCGCTTCTCGCCCTTCCGCCTTTTCCTCCCGCGCAACCTCTTCCCCTTCGTCGCCGCCCTTCTCCTCAGCGCTTTCCTCTCCCCCCTCGCCTCCGGCGCCGAAACCCAAAACCCAAAACCCGAAACCCGAAACAACGCCGCCGGCGCAGCCGACGCCGCGTCGGCCTACCGCCGAGGCGATTTCACCGCCGCCGAAAAATCCTTCCGCGCCACCGTCGCCGCCGCGCCTCTCGATGCCCTCGCGCATCACAACCTCTCGCTCGCCCTCGCCCAACAGGACCGCTGGGACGAAGCCGCCGCCCACGCCGCCGTGGCCCTCGTGCAACACCCGTCGAGCCCGCCCATCCGCGCGCAGTTCGCCCTCGCCGCCGAGAAATCCGCCCACGTCCCTGCCCCGCTCGCCGCTTTCCTTGCGCCCGGCCCGCTCCACGCCCTCGCCCGCCTTCAATCTCCCGCCGCCTGGCAGTTCACCATGCTCGCCGCCGTCCTCGTCGCCGTTCTCGCGCTCGGCTATTTTCTCGCCCGGGCCTACGGCGTTGCGCCCCGCTCGCGCCGCGCCGGCACCGCAGTCGCAGCGACACTCGTGCTCGCCGCCCTTCTCACGCTCGCCTCCGTCGTTGGCTGGCGCGCCTACGGCCCGGTCGCCGATGCCGACGCCGCCATCGCCTGGCGCGCCGGCACCCTCCGCTCGATTCCCACCGAGGCCGACACCACCCAAAAGACGACCCCGCTCGCCGCCGGCACCCTCGCTCGCGTAGACGTTGCCAAAAACTTTTTAGGCTGGCGCCACCTCGTCTTCGAAACCGGCCAATCCGGCTGGGTCCGCGCCGAAGACCTCGTCCCGCTCTGGCGCTAGCCGCACCGCGATCCCTCGGCGCCACTCCCGAACGCGCGGCCCCACCGTAGGAACAAATTTGCGACCCGCGCGCCTCGCTTTCGCAGTCACGCCGTTCCCCTCAAAACCCGCACGACCCGCGAAAGCTCCCGAACCGAAAAAGGGAAATCACCCGCTGAAAACGACGGCGCAAACAAACGGAACCGCCGTCCCGTCCACTTTCCGTTTCGCACCCTTTCGCAAATTTCGCGGGCACCCTTGGCCACACTCCGCCTCAAGCCGCCGCGCCCTGCACCGCCCGCAGCAACCGCAGCGTGTTGCCGCCCCAGATTTTCGCCAAGTCCTCCTCGCAAAATCCCCGTTTCACCAACTCCCGGGTGATCCCCGGGTAGTCCGCCACGTCGCGCAACCCGGCGAAACCGCCGCCTCCGCCATCGAGGTCGCAACCGATCCCGACGTGGTCGATCCCCGCCACCGCGACCGCATGAACCGCGTGCGCCACGAAATCCTCCAACGTCGCCTGCGCCGGCGGAAACGTCCGCTCAAATTCCGTCCACGCCGCACCCGCCGCCGCGCGCACTTCCGGCGTGACGACCTCGTCGCGAAACCGCGCCAAGATCGCGTCCACCGCCGCCGTTCGCGCCCCATGGTCCCGCTGCAGCGTGAGCGCCACCGGCAGCGCGTTGATCTGGATTACCCCGCCCCGCGCCGCCAACGCACGCAGGAGATCGTCGCCGATATTGCGCGGATGATCGCATACCGCCCGGCAGCCCGAGTGCGAAAGGATCACCGGTGCCGTTGAAAGCTTTAGGAGTTGCGCCAGCGCCGCGTCGGAGGCGTGCGACGCATCGACCGCGATTCCGAGCCGGTTGCACTCCGCCAACACGGCGCGGCCCAGCGGACTCAGCCCGGCCCACTCCGTTCCGCGTGGATCGGTGGACGCGTCGGCCAGCTCGTTGTTGAGCATGTGCGTCAAACCGATCATCCGCACTCCGAGGTCATAAAATTCCCGCACCGCCTCCGCATCCGTGCCGAGGGAGTAGGCGTTCTCGATACTGAAGAAGATCGCGCGCTTCCCCTCGGTCTTGAGCTGCAGCGCCGCGCCCGCCGTCAGCGCCAGCCCGCACGCTGCCGCGTTGGCTGCCACGACCGCGTGGGTCCGCTCCAAAATCTTTCGCACCGCCGAAGTCGCGGCCGCATGCCCCGCCGGGCTCCGCGCCCCTTGGGTGAAATACGCCGCAAACACCGCCGCGTCCAACCCGCCCTCCGCCATCCGCGGCAGGTCGCACTGCGAGCCGTCGTCCGCATAGTCGTGACGCGCACCGAAATCCCAACCCGCCTTCGGCAGGCTGGCCGTGGGCGTGTCGAAATGGGTGTCGATGGTGAAGAGCCGATCGTGGAGCGCCGCCGGATCTTCGGAACGCGGAGATTGTGTCATGGCCCGAAACAGACGCCCGCCGCCGCCCGCCGCAACCCCGCAGGCTCGCCGTCGCGCGTGCCGCAGCGGACCGCGGCCGAGCAAAATCAGAGCCTAAACGAATAGCGCGGAATTTTTTCCGGGTAGGCCAGCGGGTAGGCCAGCGCGCTTGCGCGCGCTCCGGTAGCAGCACGGGCGCGCGCAAGCGCGCTGGCCCACGACGGGCTGATTTTCGGATAGGCCCTTATTCTCGTTCGCGTTCAACATCGGTCTAATTGGCCATGAGGCAGGAGCCTGCTTGCAGGCGATTCAGTATGTGGTCAGCCGTCGCGGGCGGAATCGCCTGCAAGCAGGCTCCTACAAAAAGCTGAGAGCAGAACCAAACATTGAGTCCGTCTGCGATCGCTCTCCAGGTCCGCCGAGCGCCTGAGAATGATGCTCTCAGCTTTCAACTCCGGGCTCTAAACCGCCGAATTCCCACTTGGATTTTAACCACGCGCGTATTCGAGACAGGCAAGCACATCCTCACGACTCAGATCCGGGTGAGCGTTCAGCACCTCATCGGTCGAGTCCCCCGCGCCGAGACAGGAAATCACCGCCCGCACGGGAAGCCGCGCGCCGAGCTCCACCGGCTTGCCGTAGCACGCGGCGGAATTGATTCCGTTCGGCTCATGAGCGGAAATCTCGCC
>JBDNFZ010000273.1:0-3946 GCA_041689555.1 Opitutaceae bacterium
ACGGGCCGACTTGATGACGCCCATGTGTCAGGAGTGTTTGGAACTTTTCGGCGTGCCGCTCTACGCCGCGCACCACACGGACGGCAAACCGCGCCGCAACCGCCATGTCCGGCGGGTGCGCTCGGTTACGACCTTGGCGAAGGGTGACGCACTCAAGAACGCATCTCTCGCCGGCGCACCACCCGCAGGAAAACGCCCGCGCTGATCAGCCCGCGTTGTCCAACCGCGCCCGCACCGCCGAGAAAATCGCCTCGCCCGTCGCCGGCGACGCCAGCAACACCTCGCCGCCCGGCACGCCGAAATTCCCCACCGCATCGCGGATCGCCTCGCGCACGCTGAACGCGAGCATCAGCGGCGGCTCGCCTACCGCTTTGCTGCCGTGGATCGTGTGGGGCTGCGCCGCCATCGGCAGCAGCGTCACGTTCATCTCCACCGGCGCATCGCTGAACGCCGGGATCTGATACGTGCTCGCGCTGTGCGTCATCAACCGTCCCTTGGCATCCCATTTCAGTTCTTCGCGCGTCAGCCACCCCATGCCCTGCACGAAGCCGCCCTCGATCTGCCCGCGATCCACCCCGGGATTCAACGAGTCGCCCACGTCGTGCACGATATCGGCGCGACGCACGCGGTGCATCCCGGTGTAGCCGTCGACCTCGACCTCGGCGACCGCCGCGCCAAAAGAAAAATAGTGAAACGGCCGGCCGGCCACCTTGCTCCAATCCCACTGGATGCCCGGCGTCTTGTAAAAACCCGTCGTCGAGAGGCCGACGCGCGCGAGATACGCTTTCTTGCAAACATCGGCAAACGCCACGCGCCGCGCCGCCTGACCGCGCACGGTCACGGCATTGTCGGCAAACTCCAACTCCGCCGTCTCGTCGGCCGTCGCGCCCAACATCTCCGCCGCCACCGGCCGCAGCCGCTCGCGCAAAATCTCGCACGCAATCCGAACGGCCGCGCCGTTGAGGTCCGCGCCGCTCGACGCCGCCGTCGGCGAGGTGTTCGGCACCTTGTCCGTGCTCGTCGCCATCAATCGGATTCTGTCCGCCGGCAACCCCAGCTCGCGCATCGCCACGCCGAGAATCTTGGCGTTCAGCCCCTGCCCCATCTCGGTGCCGCCGTGGTTCACCTGCACGGAGCCGTCGGCATAGATATGCACGAGCGCCCCGGCTTGGTTGTAATGCGTGAGCGTAAACGAAATCCCGAACTTCACCGGCGTCACCGCCAGCCCGCGCTTCACGCGTCCGCTCGTCGCGTTCCACGCCGCGATCCCGCGTCGCCGTTCCGCGAAGCCCGCCTCGCTCATCACGCGAGACCAGACTTCCTGGATGCGGTTGATCCCCAGATCCTCGCGGTAATGCGTCGTGTTGGTCTCGCCCGTCCCGTGGTAAAAATTCCGCGCGCGCACGATCTCCGGCGCGATCCCGAGCCGCCCCGCGATCCGCGCCACGATCTCCTCTACGACCAACATTCCCTGCGGCCCACCGAACCCGCGAAACGCCGTGTGCGACGTCACGTTGGTCTTGGCGATTCGCCCCGTGAACTTCACGGCCGGGATGTAGTAAGCGTTGTCCAAGTGAAACAGCGCGCGGTCGCAGATCGCCTGCGAAAGGTCCATCGACCAGCCGCCGTCGGAGACGAGGTCCACCTCCGACGCCAGCAACCGCCCCTCGCCGTCGTGGCCCACGGAGAATTTCGCGAGAAACGGATGCCGCTTTCCCGTCAGGGCCATATCGACATCGCGGTCGAGCTGCCAACGCACGGGTCGCCCGGTCCTGAGCGCCGCGAGCGCCACGATCGCCGCCGGGCCGTTGCCCTGCGTTTCCTTGCCGCCGAAGCCGCCGCCCATGCGCGGTGACTGCACCACGACCCGGTTGCGCGAGACGTGCAGCACCTCGGCCACGATGGTCTGAATCTCCGAGGGATGCTGCGTCGAGGAATGGACGAGCATCGAGCCGTCCTCGCCCGCCTCGGCCCACGCCGCCTGCGTCTCGAGATAAAAATGTTCCTGCCCGCCGAACTCGAACTCGCCGTCGAGCCGGTGCGGTGCCGCCGCCAACGCCGCCGTCACATCTCCGCGCGCGAGCACATGCGGATCCGAGTGAAAACTCCCCGCCGCGATCGCCGCGCGCACGCCGAGCAACGGCGCGAGCGGCACGTAGTCCACCTCGACGAGCGCGGCCGCCGCGCGACACGCGCGGACCGAGTCGCCCACCACCACGGCCACAATCTGGCCGTGAAACAAGATCTCGTCCGTCGCCAGCATCGGCTCGTCGTGCCGCACCGGCCCGACGTTGTTTTCTCCGGGAATATCCTCCGCCAGCAACACCGCCGCGATCCCGGGAAAGGCCCGCGCCTTCGTCGCGTCGCGGCGCGTGATCTTCGCCCGCGCGTGCGGGGCCATCACCGGCCACACTTCGAGCATCGGCCGCCGCTGCGCCGTGTCGTCGACGTAGAGCGCCCTCCCCGTCACGTGCCCGATCGCGCTGTCGTGCCGCAGTGACCGCGACGCATCCGCCGGCGGCACCGGCGCACCCGGCGCAAATTCCAACGCCCCGTCTTGCGCGAGACTCTGCTCCCCGCCCGCAAATTTTTCCCACAAGCTCACGATCAGCCCGCGCCGATACTCCGCGCCGCCGCGCACATCGTCGATGGGCGTGAACTCGCCGCGCAGCACCGCCGCCACTTCGGCCGTCGCCGCCGCGAGCGTCTTCCCCACGAGCGCCGCCTCCGCCTTGAGCGCGCGGACCGGCGTCGCCGCCACGCCGCCGAAAGCCAGCCGCGCCTGCTTGACGATCCCCGCCGCGTCGCACTCCACGCGAAACGCCCCCGCGACGATGCTGATGTCCATCTCGCGCCGCTTGGCGACCTTGAAATAATCCGCGCGGACGTTCGCCGCCGTGGTTCGCGGCAAGATGATTTCCCGGATCACCTCGTCGGCGCGCAGCACCGTCTTCCGATAGCCCGTGAAAAAATCCTCGAGCACCACCGAGCGGTCGCCGCCCGCCGACGAGAGCAGCAGCAGCGCATCGAGGGTGAGCAGCAACGGGGCGCTGTCGCCGATGGGCGAGGCCGTGGCGAGATTGCCGCCGAGCGTCGCGCGGCTGCGGATCTGCCGCGAGGCGTAGACCGCGAGCATTTTTTGCAGGGAGGGATACTCCGCGCCGAGCGCCTGCTCGACGTTGGTGAGCGTCGCGCCCGCACCGATTCGCCACGCCGTCGGCGTTTCGACGATCTGCATCAGCTCCGGCACGGCCTCGGTCGAGATGAGCAGGGGAAACGCCTTGGCCTTTTTGTTCAGGTCGACGCCGATCTCCGTCGCCCCGGCCACGAGCAGCGCCGCCGGATGCTCCGCCTTCAGGACAAAAAGCGCCGCGAGCGAGGTCGGCCGGAAAAACCGTTCGCCCTGCGCCGCGTAGTCGAGTCCGCCGAGCGGCGCGAGCGGCCGCGCCAACCGCGCCGAAAACGCATCCGGACCGCGCTGCGCCTGCATAGCCAGAGCCGCGTCACGGATCGGCCGGTAGCCGGTGCAACGGCAGAGATTGCCGCAGAGCTGGTCGCTGAGCTTGGCCGGCGTCGCGCAATCGGTGCGGTTGTAGGCTTCGAAAAGCGAGACGACAAAGCCCGGCGTGCAGTAGCCGCACTGCGAGCCGTAGTGCTCGACCATGCAGCCCCGCGACGGGTGGAGTTTTTCGCCCTCCGCGAGACCGTCGACCGTGATGATTTCGCGTCCCGCGAACATCGGAAGCAGCGCGATGCAGCTGTTGATCGCGCGGTAAGTCGGCTGGCCGTGCGCGTCGCGGTCCACGATGGCCACGGTGCACGCGCCGCAATCGCCCTCGGCGCAACCCTGCTTGCTGCCCGTGCAGCCGTGCGTGCGGAGGTAGTCGAGCAACGTCGTCGTCGGGGCGAGCCCTTCGACGTGCGTCGGTTTGCCGTTGAGGATGAA
>JBDNFZ010000274.1:0-11469 GCA_041689555.1 Opitutaceae bacterium
GAGCAGCGTCCACGTCGCGGTCTCGTTGGCATAGTTGATCACCGCCCAGACCGAAAAAATCGCCGGCAAAAACAGCGCCATCAGCGTGCCGAACAACGGCTCCACGCAGTAGATCAGACCCGCCTCCGTCGCGGTGATCTTCGGCTGCCAGGTGTTCATCAACCCGAACGCCCCGAGCGTGCAGAACAGCGTGAGCGCGGCGGTAAAGCCCAGCCACACCGGCGACGTCCACGGCACGAGCAGCGCCGCCGCGCTCGGGGTCGTCGCCCCCGCCAGGACCACGAAGACCAGCGCCTCCGTGGCGAACATCACCAGCGTGAGTTCATACGCGCGGTTGGCCGCGAATTCCTTTTTCTCCAGCCACAGGATCTGGCCCATGAAAAACAGCGAGGCCAGCAACGTCTCCCACTCGCCGCGCCCGAGGTGCAGTTCCCGCCAGTTGAAATTCCCGAGGATCGCCACGCCCGCCAGCACCAGCACGCAGCTTAACCACACCGCCGCGCCCGGATTTTTCCGCACCCGCACCGCCACGTAGATCGGGATCAGAATCGCGTAGAACTGCGTGAGAAACGCCGAGGTCGAGGCCTCGATAAACTGCATGGCGTCGTTTTGAAAGAGCATCCCCGCCGCCGCGAAGAGCCCGATGATCACGCCCTGCTTCAACTCGCCGCGCGTGAGCCCGCGCCACGCCCGCGGCCGCAGCGCGAGGAGCACGAGCGTCGCCAGCGCGAAGCGCGGCGCCACCGTGTAGATCGCCGAGAACCACGTCCCCGCCTCCGGCAGCAGCCGCTCTTGCAGCAACAGCGTGCTCTTGATGAGCGGAAAACTCAGCCCCCAGAAAAAATTCGCGACCAGCAGCATGAGCAGCGCCCGCGTGCGTTGCGGATGTGGGGGCGAGGGTGACATGACGGCGGGCTTCGGCGGGGGGCGATGGTTGGGAAAAGCCCGCCAACGTGCCGCCCGCCTCCGTCCCCGCCAAGCGAATTGCCGGCTGGAGGCCGCGGGAACCCGCAGACCCCCCGCCTTGTCCCCGACGCCGCACTTCGCCCTTTTCCTCAAGTCGAACTCACGCCACGCTGCGCTCCATTTCACCCCATGAAATTCACCCCGCTCCTCCTCGCCGGCTCGCTCGCGGCCAACGCCGCCCTCGTCGCCTTCTTCTTCCTGCGCCCCGCCACCAACCCAAGCGCGGCCGTGACCGCCCCCGCTCCGGCGCCGCAGCGCAGCACCGCCGCCGCCGCCGGCACTTCCGACGCGAAAGCCACCGACTCGACCCCGGGCCCCTCGGCAAAACTCTGGGCGCAGCTCCAAAGCGGCGACCTCGCCACCCTGCCCGACCGCCTGCGCGCCGCCGGTTTCCCCCCGGCGATGATTCGCGCCCTCGTAGCCGCCCAGGTCAACGAGCAGTTCTCCGCCCGGCGCAAGGCGCTGATGGCGAATCAGGAGGAGCCTGCGTTTTGGAAGGGAACGGCCCGTTCGTTCATCGATCCGAAGGCCATGGCCGAACTCCGCGCGCTCGGTAAAGAGCAGGCCGATCTCATGAAATCCCTGCTCGGAGCCGACGGCGTCTCCGGCGGCGACGAAATGCTGACCTGGCAGCGCCGCCAGTTCGGCAACTTGCCGGCCGAGAAACTCAGCGCGCTCCAGGCCATCAACGCCGACTACTCCGAACTCCAACAGGCGATCCACGCCAAAGCCAACGGCCTCATGCTCCGCGAAGATCGCACGCAACTCGCCTTCCTCGAAAAAGAGAAACTCGCCGACATGAAAAAGGCGCTCAGCCCGCAGGAATTCGAGGACTACCAGCTCCGCTCCAGCAACACCGCCAACCAGCTCCGCTCGCAGCTCACCGGGTTCGACGCCACCGAAGCCGAATTCCGCGCGCTCTTCAAAGTGGCCGCCGCCGTCGACGAGCAGTTCGGCGCCATCGCTCCCTTCGGCTCTTTCAATCCCGGCGACTACCAGGCCCGTCAGGCCGCCCTGCTCGCCCAGACGCAGGCGACCCTCTCCCCCGAGCGGTTCGCCGCCTACAAGCAGGCCATCGACCCGCAATACCAGCAGGTCAACCGCCTCGTCGCCCGCCTCGAGCTCCCGCCCGCAACCTCGCAACAGGTCGTCGCCGTGCAGCAGGACATCCAAGCCCGCGCCCGCGCGCTCCAGACCAACCGCGATCTTCCGGCCGCCGACCGCGCCGCGCAGCTCGCCGCCCTCTCCGCCGAAGCCACCGCCAAGCTCACCACCGCCCTTACCCCGCGCGGCCTCGAAGCCTACAAACAAAACGGGGGAAATTGGCTCGATATGCTCAAGCCACGCCCCGCCCCCGCTACTCCGGCGAGCCCCAAACCCGCGCAGCCCCCCAACGCCGTCCCCGCCGTCCGCCTCCCCGGCGGCTGAGTCGACTGTGCAGGTGCCCGCGAACGACGCGAAAAACGCGAACCGTGATCGGACAGATAATTCGATTCCGGAAAGTCCGATCCGGAAATCGAGGATAAAAACAACCTCCGTTCCCTCCGCATTTAGCGGTCATCCGCGTGCTTCGCGGGCACTCTTCCAAAAGATTCCGACGGAGTCCCCGCGCCGGGACGCGCTCGGGTTACATTTTCCCGTGCGCCGCTTTCGATCCGCTCCGGCGGCTCGACAACCCCCGCGCGCACCGCCACTGCTTTTCGCGCATGGTCAAAGCCACCCCCGATCAGCCGCGCCTGTCCAAAAAAGCCTACGACGCCCGCGCCGGCGACGTGCGCGCCGCCCTCGTCCAAATGCAGGTGCAGTTGAAGAACGCCCCGTTCCCCGTGCTCGTCGTCGTCGCCGGCGTCGATGCGGCCGGCAAGGGCGACGTCGTCAACGTTCTCAACGCCTGGCTCGATCCCCGCGGCGTCGAGACCTTCGCGTTCCAAGAGCCCACCGACGAAGAGCGCGAACGCCCCGCCATGTGGCGTTTCTGGCGCTGCCTGCCGCCCCACGGTCGCCTCGCCATCTACGCCGGCGGCTGGCACACCGAGGCCCTGCGCGAGGACCCCCGCAGCCCGCGCGACCTCGCCGAATTCGACACGGCCCTCCGCCGCATCGCCCGCTTTGAGGATCAGCTCACCTCCGACGGCGCCCTCGTGATCAAGATCTGGCTCCACCTCGGCAAAGACGACCAGCGCGCCCGCCTGCACGAACTCGAGGACGACGAGCGCACCGCGTGGCGCGTCACCGCCGAGGATTGGAAAAGCCACCGCGATTACGACCGGCTCGCCCGCCTTTCCGACACCATGCGCCGCGCCACCCAGCGCCCCGGCGCGCCGTGGCACGTGATCGAGGCCAGCGATCCCCGCGTCCGCAACCTCGCCGTCGCCGAGCGCGTGCTTGTCCGTTTCCGCGCTCACTACCGCACCCACAAGATCCGCCCCGGCGCGACCAAGCCCAGGCGCACCGCACCGCTCCGCGCCGCCGGCCTTCGCCGTCTGCTCGCCCTTCCGCTCGACCAAGCCGTGCCCTCGCGCGGTTACGAGGAAAAGCGCGACAAGTGGCTCGGTAAACTCAACCGCACCGTCCGCGCCGCCTCCCAAGCCCGCCGCTCCATCGTCTGGGTTTTCGAGGGCTGGGACGCCGCCGGCAAGGGCGGTGCGATCCGCCGCCTCACCGATGCGATCGACGCCCGCGACTCCCGCGTTATCCCCATTTCAAAACCCACCGACGAGGAAAAAGCCCACCACTATCTCTGGCGATTCTGGCGCCATGTGCCGCGCGCCGGCATGGCCACGATTTATGATCGTTCCTGGTATGGCCGCGTGCTCGTCGAGCGCCTCGAGGGTTTCGCCCGCGACGTCGAGTGGCGCCGCGCCTTCGCCGAGATGAACGAGTTCGAACGCGAGCTCGTCGAGCACGGCGTGATCGTCATCAAGTTCTGGCTGCACATCAGCAAGGAGGAGCAACTCCGCCGTTTTCGGAACCGCGAGGACACCGAATACAAACGCCACAAGATCAACGCCGAGGACTGGCGGAACCGCCGCAAGTGGGCCGCCTACGAGACCGCCGTGGGCGACATGCTCGCGCTCACCCACACCCGCTTCGCGCCCTGGCACCTGGTTCCCGCCAACAACAAGCGCCATGCCCGCCTGGAAATTCTCAAGGCCTCCTGCACCGCCATCGAGGCCGCGCTCGCCGCGAAAAAATAGCCGCGCCGCGATGCCGCTCCCGCCTCCGCCGTAGGGCGTCTGACTTGCAGCCGCCTTCCGTCAACTTATTCCCATTCGCTTTCGGGATGAGACGAACAACGGCAGGCTCCTACCTCGCGGACCACCCGTCTCATCTTGAACGCGAATCTGGGCCGGCGGATACGGCGCCCGCAAGCCGGACGCCCTTCACCCACCCCTCCTCAGCCTCGCGGCAGGAGCCTGCTTGCAAGCGATTTCAACCGCGCCCGATGCCCACATTCTGCATCGCCTGCAAACAAGCTCCTACCTCGCGGACCACCCGTCTCATCTTGAACGCGAACCTGAACCGGCGGAGACGGCGGCCGTAAGCCGGGCACCCTCCACCCACCCCTTCTAAGCTTGCGGTAGGAGCCTGCTTGCAGGCGATCTCAACCGCGCCCCGAGCGCCCACATTCTGCATCGCCTGCAAGCAAGCTCCTGCCTCGCGGACCACTCGTCTCATCTTGAGCGCGAACCTGAACCGGCGGAGACGGCGGCCGCAAGCCGGGCGCCCTCTACACCCACCCGTCCTCAGCCTCGCGACGCGCGCAGCCGCTCCAGACTCGCGCGGAACTCCGGCACCGCGATGGGTTTGGTGATAAAATCGTTCGCGCCGGCGTCGAAGACTTCCTCGCGGCGCTCGGCGCGGGCATCCGCCGTGAGAGCAACGATCCAGAGGTCCGTCGCCGCCGGGCCCGCCTCGCCCGCGCGGATCTTCCGGATGGCGGTGAGACCGTCCATTTCCGGCATATGCATATCCATCAGCACAAGATCGAACGCCGCGCCCGGCGCACGCAGCGCCTCGAGCGCCAGACGGCCGTTCTCCGCCAGTTGCCACGTGCAGCCATGGCGCTCCAGAAGCCGCTGGGTCAGCCGCTGATTCACCGGATTGTCCTCCACCAGCAGCACGCGCAGCACTTGGCCGCCCGTCGGTCCGGCTGTCGGCGCCAAGGGCGCGGCCGCGAGCGGCGTCTCGGCGAGCAGGCAACGGCGCAGTTGATTGTGGCGCACCGGCTTGTTGATCAGGCTCGCCACCCGGTCCCGTAACGGCGCCCGCAATTCCGCCGGCAGCGTGAGAGAGACCAGTCCGATCGTCCGCGCCATCGGCCACGGCGGCTCGGGCAGCCGCATCGTCGCGAGCGCCCGCCCCTCCGGCAGGTCGACGACCACCAGATCTTCGGGCGCATCCGGCCCGGGCGGCTCGTCGACCGTCCGCACTCGCACGCCCCACCCGGCCGCCAGCGCCGCGAGTTCGTCGCGCACCGCGCCCGGCGCTCCCACCAGCAGCAGCGACCGCGCGGCCAGCGCCGGCACCGGCGGCGCGGCCGGCTCGATCACTTCCGCGCGGATCAAAAACGTAAACGTGCTGCCTTTGCCGGCTTCACTCGCCAGCGTGATTTCCCCGCCCATCAGGCGCACCAGATTCCGGCAGATCACGAGCCCGAGGCCCGTGCCGCCGTAGCGCCGCGTGCTCTGCTGGTCCACCTGGCTGAAGGGCTTGAAGAGCTTCGCCTGCTGCTCCGGCGGGATGCCGATCCCCGAGTCACGCACCGCAAACACCAGGCCCGGCAACCCCGCCGGCGCGCCCCCGGCGGCCGCACGCTCCACGGCCACGTGCACCGAGACTTCGCCCACGTCCGTGAATTTCACGGCGTTGGTGAGCAGGTTGACCAGCACCTGCCGGAGCCGCGCCACATCGGTCCGCACCCGGTCCGGCACATCTACATCGATCGTGTGCAGCAACTCGATGCCCTTGCCCGCCGCCTTGGCCGCGAGCAGGTCGAGCGTGTCTTCAACGCACGCCCGCACATCGGTCGGCTCGAGCTCGAGCTTGAGCTTGCCCGAGTCGATCCGCGCAAAATCCAGGATGTCACCCGTGAGTTGCAGCAACGTCTCGCCACTGAGCCGGATGGTCTGGGCGTAGTCGCGTTGCTCGTTGGTGAGCGGCGTCTCCATCAGGAGATGGGTGAACCCCACGATGCCGTTCAACGGCGTGCGGACTTCGTGGCTCATCATCGCGAGGAACTGACCCTTGGCCTTGTCGGCGGATTCGGCACGGTCGCGCGCCTCGCGCAAGGTCTCTTCGATCTGCCGGCTCTCGCTGGCGTCCTCGAGCGTCGTGACGAAACACGCGATCCCGCCCTGCTCGTCCTTCACGGGCGTGACGATCCCGCGCACCGGATAGATTTCGCCGGACTTGCGCCGGTTGAACCAATCGCCGCGCCAAGCCCGTCCCTCGCGCACCGTCGCGACGAGGTCCGCGACCAACTCCGGCGCGGTCTCCGCCACCTGAAAATCGCGCCACGCCCGGCCCGTCAGTTCCGCCCGGTCATAGCCCATCTGCCGGCAAAGCCCGGCGTTCGCGTAGGTGATGCGTCCGTCCAGATCCACGATCATCAGCGCCGATTGGCTCTGCTCCATCGCTTCCGTGAGGTTGCGGATCGCCGCCCGCTGGCGCCCCTGCCGTTGCATCACAGCGATCACCCCTAAAGGTAGCCCGCCGAGCAGCCAGACGAAGAGCGCCGCGCGAAACGCCGCCCAGCCGCACTCGTCCCGCCAATTCGCCGCCGATACGTCGATCCCTATGATCTGGCGCCCCGCCGGAGCATCATCGATCAAGGCGTAGCCCGTGACCCACTCGCCGAATTCATCGGGGATCGGTCCTTCCGTCGCCGAACGCCCCGTCCGGATGACCGCCTGCAAGCCCGGGGAATCAGGAGCCTCGGGATAATCGTCGCCTGGAAGCGAAACCTTCGGCGAAGACTGGGCCTCGGAGTCGGCGAGGAAGACGACCTTGCCCGTCGGCAGGGCGCGAAAGATATAGACAAAACGCACAGCCGGGTCGACGGCCCGCAGCCTAACGAGCCGTTCCTTGACCCCGCGATAGAGCGTCGTCGTCGCATCGGTCGGCGCCGCCGCCAGGCCGGCCAGCTCGCCGGGCTGGAAAGCGACCGCGCAACGCTCGGCGGCGTCTTCCAGCTTCCCGAGGATTTTAACGCCCTCCCGCACATACCCGCGATAGCCCGCGGCCAAACCGATGCTCACCACCAGCAGGCTGGCGGCGATCAGCCTTCGTGGGGTGAGGTGCACAAACATCGGTGAACGGTCGCGCCAAACAACGGCGCTTTCCCCCGGTGGGCAACTCCCAACCGGCCGGCCTTAAGGCTCCCGCAATGCCGGCAAGTCGCGGCCGTTCTGCCGTAGAATCAGCCCCGTCACTTTGCCGGCCGGGTCGCGCGTGAAGCTGATGCGCGCCGCGACCACCTTGTAGAAAAACTCGTCCCGCGCCGAGGCATAGATCGGGTTGGACCCCTGCCCCGTGAGCTGGACCGCCAGCCCGCCCTCGCGGGCCGTCACCGTGAGCACCGCATGCGGGGCCAACCGATAACTCCCGGGATACTCCGCCACCACCGCGGCCGCGAGCGCCACCTCCACGGGCGGCGGCGGGAGGGCACCGCGCGGCGCACGTTGGTCGGCGCCGTTCTGGTGCAGCACCAGCGCGACCACCTTGCCCGCCGCGTCACGCTCGAAGGAAATCTCCGCCGGCACGCCGACGAGGGCGAAGCGATCCGGCGCCGTCTCGCGCAGCGCGAAGGCCGGCTGTCCCGTCGCCTGCCCGAAGAGCGCACCGCCGCGCGCGGTGATCGCGATCACGAAGCTCGGCGCGAGCGGATAATTCCCCAGGTAAGCCTCCGAGTCCGCCACCGCCGTCGATGCCGGTTGGGACAGCGTGGTCTCCAGCAACGCGAAACCGAGTTCGTCCACGCTGGCGCTGGCATTGGTAAGCACCGCCACTCCGCCGCCGTTGGCCCGGAAGCCCACGAAACTGCGAAACCCCGCCGTGCCGCCGTTGTGCCAAAACACTGCCGGCGCGCCCTCGCCTTCGATGAACCAGCCCAGCCCGACTTGCCCGCCCAGTTCGGACACCGCCTGCTGGGGCCGGGTTGTCGCCGCAAACGCGGCCGCCAACGGCGCGCCGGCACCACCCCGCGCCGCCGCAAGGAAGAGCGCCAGCTCCCGCGTGGAGGAGCGCAGGCCGCCGGCCGGTGCCATGGCTTGAAACGTCCAATGGCCCGCGCGCCCGCCGCCCGCCTCGTGCCCCGGCGCCAAGTCCGCCGGCATCGGCGCGCCGGGAGAAGCGAGGCTCGTGCGCTTCAGCCCGAGCGGCGCGAGCACCTGAGCCTCCAGCACCGCGGCGTAGGACATGCCCCAGGCTGCACCGAGCGCCTCACCGAGCACGCCCGCGCCGAAATTCGAATACGCCACCGTGCGGCCGACCGGCGCCGTGGGCCCGTGCAACCGCAGCCCCGCCACCAGCGCCGCACGGTTGTAGTTCGCATAGGGATCGGGATTGCTATCGGGATTCGCGCCGATGTTGGCCGGCACGCGCGGCAGACCTGCCTGATGCGTGGCGAGTGCGAGCAGCGTGATCTTCGCGAGCGCGGCTTGGTCGGGATCGCCGGCGGGCAGGAGAAATTTCGCCGCCGGATCATCGAGGAAAACTTTCCCGGCGCGCACGCTCTCGGCCAGCAGCAGCGCGGTGAAGACCTTCGTGACCGAACCGATCTCAAACTGCGTGTCGGGCGTGACCGGGCGCGGGTCGTCGGCCGCGAATTTCCCCGATGAGAAAAACGTCGCGCCATCCGCGTCGACCCAGGAGACCGCGACGCCGCCGGGTTTGCCCTGCATAAACGCATCGAGCCGCGCCTGCGTGTCGGCGGGCGGTTTGGCGTCCGTGTTGGCAACAGCCAAGATTGGGGCCAGCAGGGCGAACTTTAGGATGTTTTGCATCGTGGAAGAGGGCAAAGTTAGGATTCGCGATTTAAATAACCGAGATCAGGCGGCCTGTTTCAACCCACAAAGTCGGAGTCGTTCATCCTGATTGCATCGCTCGGAGATCGGCGGGTTCCAAACCGGTTTGCCCTGCGCTTCGCGATAACATTTGGAGACCGATCTCGACCCCGTAGAGCGGACTTCAGTCCGCCTTTTCCGAGCGCCGAAGGCCGGCGCAAGTCCGCCCACCCCGGATTCCCGTGTCACGCCGGTGCGCGAGAATCAGTAATGTCCGCCACCGTCGTTTCCTTACAAAGAAACTCGCGGAAACTCACCTGCGCTCACAGGCCAGCCCGGTCGGCTCCGGCCCGCGGCGAGCGCAGTCGGCAAAGTAATGCGCGCCGATCACGATCCAAAGGAGCACGGCCGATTCGACGATGCGCTGGAACAGCCCGGCGAAGGGTCCGCGCACATCGCCCAGAAAGAGCAGCGCCCCCACCACCGCCACCGTGCCGCCGACGAGCCCCGCCCGCGCCACTCGCTGCCCGCCGGGCCAGCCCCGCGCGGCGACGCCAAGCATGATCAGGCCGACGGGCACGGTGAGATAGGTCGCCAGACCCATGAAGTCGTGAATTAATTGCGAGACGCTGGGCCGGCCGCCCAACCGACCGCAGCCGAGATCGCAGGGGAAAAACCCGCAGACGACCGTTCCGAGACCGTAGACAAGGCCGAGACTCAAAAACCCGGCCGTCGCGACCGCCGACTTGGGTGCGAGCCGCCGGGCTCCCCACGCGAAAACCGCAAACAGAATGCCCGCCGGGATAAATCCGAAAAAGCGCAGTTCGACGCCGAGCGGCGTCCCCGTCGCGTAGGCCTCGCTGATGTAGTTGGCGACATGACTGTATCCGGGCAGCCGCCACCCGCCGATCACGCAGGCCGCGACAAAGAGTCCGACCCCGCCGATTCCCGTCCAAAGAGTCACGCGGGCCCGCTTGGTTTCGGTCATCCCGTTGGTCTCATCGGGCCGCCACAATCTCAGCAAGCTCCGAATCACGCCACCTCCTCCAAGGAGGGGCAACTGCCGGTTGGCGGTAGGCCGCTCGCTTGCGAGCGCTCCCGTCGCCGAGCGCTCGCAAGCGAGCTGACTACAGAAGCCGAGGCGAACCGGCCGCCAACTCGGAGATGCGCCCTCCTCCAAGGATCACAGCCCGGCATTGCTGCGGACCGCAGCGCCACCCACTCTTCGCCCATGCAATCACGCCCCGTTTGCTCCGCCTTGCTCGGCGCGCTCGCGCTGTTCGCCTTCTCTGCTCGCGCCGATGTCCCGTGGCTCCCCGCCGGTCTGCCGCCCGCGCCCGCGACCGGCCCCGCGCTGTGTCCCGGCGAGTTTCTGACTCCCGCTCAAGGCGCCGCCGTGCTCGACGCCGCGCTTGCCCGGTTTCCCGACCGCGCCTCGTGGGAAGCTTACGCCGCCCATCTCCGCCAGCGCATCCAAGAGGCTGCCGGCCTCGCGCCGTGGCCGCGGCGCACGCCTCTCAACGCGATCATCCGCGACCGTTGCGAGCATGACGGCTACACCGTCGAAAACGTCGCCTTCGAATCCGCACCCGGCGTCTTCGTAACCGGGAATCTCTACCGACCCGTCGGCGTCGCCGGCCCGCGGCCGGTGATGCTCTCGACCCACGGCCACGCGAAGAAGGTCGTCACGCCCGCCGACTACGACACGCACGCGCGGTTAGCGCCCTATGTGCAGACGCGTTGCTCCCACCTCGCGCGGATGGGCGCCATCGTCTTCGCGATCGATATGTTCGCCTACGGCGAGGGCATCCAGATCTACGGGCAGGTCGCACACAAGGACCCGTGCGCCTTCACGATCCAACTGTGGAACGCGATCCGCGCGCTCGACTTTCTGCTCTCGCTCGACGGCGCCGATCCTACGCGTGTCGGGGTCTCGGGAGAATCGGGCGGAGGCACGCAGGCGTTCGTGCTCACGGCGCTCGATCCGCGCGTGACCGTGAGCGTGCCGGTGGTGATGGTCTCCGCGCATTTCTTCGGCGGCTGTCCCTGCGAGAGCGGCCTGCCCGTGCATCGCGGCGCGGATCACTTCGCGAGCAACGCCCTGATCGCCGCGCTGGCCGCGCCCCGCGCCCAGCTCCTCGTCTCCAACGGCAAGGACTGGACGGCCAACACCCCGCGCGTCGAGTTTCCCTTCCTCCAAAAAATCTACGGTTACTACGGCGCCGGCTCCCGCGTCGCCAATGTGCATCTCCCTCTTGAGGGCCACGACTACGGTCCTTCGAAACGCGAGGCCGCCTACCGGTTTCTCGCGGCCGATCTCAGCCTCAATCTTCGGGCGGCGACCGACGCCGCCGGCGGGATCGACGAATCCTCCGCGACCATCGAGCGCGCCTCCGCCCTGCGCGTCTTCACCGCCGATTTTCCCGTGCCCCCGCACGCCCTGCACGACGCCGCCGCCATCGGCCGCGCGTTGGCTGCGTTGCAAAAGCCGTAGCCC
>JBDNFZ010000275.1:0-2691 GCA_041689555.1 Opitutaceae bacterium
ACGGCGGCGAGGTCGGCGGGGCGGGGGACGAGGCGGAGATCGCGGGTCGCGACGGGGACGCCGGCGGTGGCGAGCATCGCGAGGTAGGTTTCCGTGATGTGGCGCGCGCTGTAGTCGGCGGAACCGACGAACGTGGTATGGGTGTAAAGACCGGGGAAGTGGCGGCGGACGTTTTCGAGATGAAAGACGTGGCGGACGGGGGCGCCGGTGAGTCGGGAGAGAATCGCGGTCTTCGCGGTGTTATCGAGATCGAAGACGTGGGTGAACCGGGCGCGGCGGAGAGTGCGGAGAAATTTGGGCCAGGCACCGAGGCGGTTGGGCAGGGCGATGGCGCCGGTGATGTCGGGGTTGAGCGCGAGGACGGCGGTGTAGGCGGACTCGGTGAGGACGCCGATGCGGGCGTCGGGACAGTGGAGGCGGAGGTTGCGCAGGAAGGAACCGAGCAGGACGATGTCGCCGAGGTAACGGCGGCGGATGACGAGGAGATGCGGAACGGCCGTCATGCGGGTTTTCGAGTGGCGCGAGTGCGCACGAGGCGATAAGTCTGAAAAGAATCCGCAATGCAATATCACCCGCCGAGCTGGCTCCCCGCTTCAGAGAACGGAAAGCGCACCGATTACTACGCGCACCTGCGCAGCGAGGTGATCGAGGCGATTCCGGACAGGTGCGCCGTGATCCTCGACGTGGGTTGCGGGAAAGGGACGCTGGGGCGCTGGCTGAAGCAGCAGCCCGGCGTGAAGACGGTGTATGGCGCGGAGCTTTTTCCGGAGGCGGGAGCGGAGGCGCGGGATTGGCTCGACCAGGTCGTGGTGGGTAACATCGAGCAGGTGGCGCTGCCGTTTCCCGAGGGCACGGTGGACTGTATCGTGTGTGCGGATGTGTTGGAGCACACGGCCGATCCGTGGGCGGTGGTGGCGAAGTTGAAGAAACTGCTGAAGCCCGGCGGCTGTATCGTGGCGAGCATCCCCAACGTGGGGTTTCACCGGAATATCCGGAAGATGCTGCGCGGGCAGTGGACCTACGGGGCCGAGGGGCTGCTCGATAAAACGCATCTGCGGTTTTTCACGCTCGAGACGATTACGGAGCTGTTTGCGAGCAACGGGCTGCGGATCGAACGGGTGTTCAAGAAAGTCGATGCGGGTTGGAACGTGCGGATCTTGAACGCGCTGACGTTTGGGTATCTCAGAAATACGCTCTACCTTCACTACATCGTGCGCGTGGGCGCGGGGTAGGCGTCGCGGCGTAAAGCCGCTCCCACATTGAGAACCAAGGCGGCGCGGAGTCGGCCGGAGAATCGGAGCGCCAGCGAGCTGGCGGTCTACGGGATGCCCTGTTGGCCGCCTACGGATTGCCCTGCTGCCGGTCGTAGAGGGAGCGGTAGAGCGGATTGCCGGCGTGAAGCTCGGCATGGTTGCCGCTGGCGACGATCTCGCCGTGATCGAAAACGAGAATCTTGGTCGCGTCGCGGATGGTGGAGAAACGGTGGGCGATGATCAGGACGGTCTTGCCGACGACGAGTTGCTGGAGGGCAAGCTGGATGGCGGCCTCGCTCTCGCTGTCGAGGGCGCTGGTGGCCTCGTCGAGGATGAGGACAGGGGCGTCGCGCAGGAAGGCGCGGGCGAGGGCGAGGCGTTGTTTTTGTCCGCCGGAAAGCCGGGCCCCGCGCTCGCCGACGATGGTGGCGTAGCCGTCGGGGAAAGCGCCGATGAAGCCGTGGGCGAAAGCGGCGCGGGCGGCGGCCTCGACCTCGGCGACGGTGGCCTCGGGGCGGGCGATGAGGAGATTGTTGAAGATGGTGTCGTTGAAGAGGACGGGGTCCTGGGAGACGACAGCGAGGTTGCGGCGGAGATCGGCGAGGCGGAGGGAGCGGAGGTCGTGGCCGTCGAGGAGGACGCGGCCGGCGACAGGATCGAAGAAACGCGGGACGAGATGGGCGAAGGTGGATTTGCCGGCGCCGCTGGGACCGACGAGGGCGCAGACGGTGCCGGCGGGAAGATGAGCGGATACGGATTTCAGGACGGGCTCGGCCGGGTTGTAGGCGAAACCGACGTTCTCGAAGGTGAGGTTGCCGCGGGCGCGGGCGAGAGGTCGGGCATCGGGGGCGTCGATGATGGCAACGGGGGCGTGGAGGACGGCTTCGAGACGATCAAGCGCGCCGAGACCGCGCTTCAGCTCGTTGTTCATGCTGCCGAGTTTCTTGATCGGCTCGTAGCTCGCGTAGAGGGCGGTGATGAGGGTGATGAACGTGGCCTGCGCGAGCTGGACCTTGTAGGCGTAGAGCAACGTGAAGGCGATGCCGACGGCGGAGATAATCTCGATGAGGGGCGTGAGGGCCTTCTCATACTTCATGAACTTCATCTGCGCGCGGATGAGCGTCTGGGAGGCGCGGGAAAAGCGCGCGGTCTCGCGGGCTTCGAGACCGAAGGCGCGGACCTCCTTGGTGGCTCCGAGGTTTTCGCTGAAGATTTCGGTGACGCCGCCGAGTTCGGCTTGGATCCGGCCGGCGCGCTTGATGAGTTTCTTGCCGACGTAGCGGATGGGCAGAACGGAAAGCGGGACGACGGCGAGGGTGACGAGGACGAGGGCGACGCCCTGTTCGGTGTAGGCCGTGTAGGCGACGAAGCCGATGGCGCCGAGGAGGCTGGCGGGGCTTTTTATGATCTCGTTGGCGATGGTGGTGAGCGTGACCTG
>JBDNFZ010000276.1:0-6761 GCA_041689555.1 Opitutaceae bacterium
GAGAAGAACCGCTTCGTCGTAAATCTCAACGACGGTCCCAATGTCCGCGCCCTCACCGTCGTCACCCGCGATCTGTTTCCCGCCGGCGAGTGGCATCATGTTTTCTTCAGCTACGACGGATCCCGCCGCGCCCCCGGCCTCCGACTCTTCGTCAACGGCCGGCCCGTCAGGGTGCGCGTGACAAGCGACACCCTCGATCCGCGCCAACCCGTCCTCAAGCCCGGCCCCGCGCTCCGCTACGCCGACGCCGAACCGTTCTACGCCGGCGTCGTGCCCGAAATCCGCCTCTACCGCCGCGCCGAGATTGAGTCGCGGTTGCCCAACCGGCCCACGATCAGCACCGCCGCAATTACCCACCTCGGTCGCCGCGACGACGCCGCTCCTCTCCGCGAGGCCCGCTATCAGGACATCCGCCTCTACCGCCGCGCGCTCGCCGCCGCCGAGATCGCCCGGCTCCCCTTCGAGGATGTCGCCGCCGAGATCGTCGCCCGCCAGCCCGACCCCGCGCAGTGGACCGAAGACGAAGCGTTCGTCGTGCAGGACAAATTCTTCCTCGGGCAGCGCTTCACCGAGGTGCGCGACCTCCGGGCCGAAATCGCCGCGATCGACCAACGCATCGACATCCTCACCCACGGCGGCATCCCCACCCTCATCACGCGCGAGCGCGCCCAACCTGCCTACGCCGATCTCCTGAAACGCGGCGACTACTTCTCCCGCGTCGGACGCGTCGGCCCCGGCACCCCGCATTTCCTCCCCCCGCTTCCGACCGGCGTCCGCGCCGACCGTCGCGCCCTCGCCGACTGGCTGCTTACCCCCGAGCAACCGCTCCTCGCCCGCGTTACCGTCAACCGGATGTGGCAGGAACTCTTCGGCCGCGGCCTCGTCGAGACCCCCGGTGACTTCGGCGTCATGGGCGCCCGCCCCAGCCATCCCGAGCTGCTCGACTGGCTCGCCGTCGAATTCCGCGAGTCCGGTTGGGATATCAAAGGCATCTACCGCACCCTCGTCACCTCGGCCGCCTACCGCCAGTCCGCCACCCTCACGCCCGCGCTGCGCCTCGCCGATCCCGCCAACAAGCTCCTCGCCCGCGGCCCGCGCTTCCGCATGGAAGGCGAGATGCTCCGCGACGCCGCCCTCGCCTCCTCCGGCCTGCTCGTCGAGAAACTCGGCGGCCCCTCGGTGAAGCCCTACCAGCCCGCCGGAGTCTGGGAAGAGGTCGCCATGCCCGAGTCCAACACCCGCAAATACGTTGCCGGCACCGGCGACGACCTGCACCGGCGCAGCGTTTACACCTTCTGGAAACGCGCCTCGCCGCCCCCGGGTTTCGAGACCTTCGACGCCACCTCGCGCGAGGTCGTCTGCACGGCCCGCGCCCGCACCAACACCCCCCTGCAGGCCTTCGTCACCATGAACGACCCGCAGTTCGTCGAGGCCGCGCGCAAGCTCGCCCAGCGCGCCCTCGCCGCCGCGCCCGACGCCCCCGCCCGCCTCGACGCGCTCGCCCGCCTCACCCTCGGCCGCACCCTGAATCCCCGCGAGCACGCCGCCCTTGAGGGCACCCGCGCGACCTTCGCCGCCTACTACCGCGCCAACCCGGCCGACGCCGCCGCGCTCCTCGCCGTCGGCAGCGTGCCGTTCAAGCCCGGGCTCGATCCCGGCGAACTCGCCGAGTGGACCGTCGTCGCCAGCCAGTTCTTCAACCTCGACGAATTCCTCACCAAGTAACCGCCATGCATCCCGACCACCACGATCCCTGCTCCGACCACGGCGGTGAGAACCCCACGATCTGGAACTTGCCCGTTCCGCAATCCCTCAAGGACGAGTGGCTGCGCCTCGAAACCCGCCGCCACTTCCTCGGCCGCAGCGGCAAGGCCCTCGCCTGGGCCGGCCTCGCCAGCATCGTCGGTCGCGATCTCGGCTCCGCCCTCCGCGCCGGCGACGCCGCGACCGGTGGCGCCACCGCCCGCCTCGTCCCCCACTTCGCCCCCAAAGCCAAGCGCGCCATCTACCTCTTTATGGCCGGCGCCCCGTCGCAGCTCGAGACCTGGGACTACAAACCCGCCCTCGCCCCGCTCTACAACACCGACCTCCCCGAATCCGTCCGCGGCGGTCAGGTGCTCACCGGCATGACCGCCGGCCAAGCCCGCCTCCCCATCGCGCCGAGCAAGTTCAAATTCGCCCGGCACGGGAAATCCGGCCACTGGGTCTCCGAACTTTTCCCGTGGACCGCCAAAGTCGCCGACGAGCTCACGGTCATCAAGTCGCTCCACACCGAGGCCATCAACCACGAGCCCGCCATCCTCCAGCTCACCACCGGCAACATGTTTCCCGGCAAACCCTCGCTCGGCTCGTGGCTCTCCTACGGCCTCGGCTCCGCCAACGAGCAGCTCCCCACCTTCGCCGTCCTCACCTCGAAGATGCCGGTCACCCGCAACGTCCAGGCGCTCTCCAACCGGCTCTGGTCCTCCGGCTTCCTCTCGCCCGAATACGCCGCGGTCGCCCTCCGCTCCGGCGGCGATCCCGTGCTGCATTTGAGCAACCCGCCCGGCCTCCCGCGCGATCTCCGCCGCGCGATGATCGACGGCGTCAACGCCGTCAACCGGCAGCTCTACGAGAGCGTCGGCGATCCCGAGACCAACGCCCGCATCGCCCAATACGAACTCGCCTTCAAGATGCAGACCTCCGTGCCCGAGCTCACGGATTTCTCCAACGAGCCCGCATCGACCTGGGACCTCTACGGCGAGAAAGCCAAGGAGCCCGGCACCTTCGCCTACAACTGTCTCATGGCCCGCCGCCTCGCCGAACGCGGCGTGCTCTTCACCCAGATTTTCCTCCGCAGTTGGGATAACCACACCTTCCTCCCCGACAGCATGAACAAGCTGTGCGAGGATTCCGACCGCCCCACCTACGGCCTCATCACCGATCTTAAGCAACGCGGTCTCCTCGACGACACGCTCGTCATCTGGGGCGGCGAATTCGGCCGCACCGTTTACTCGCAGGGCACGCTCACCCCGGAAAACTACGGTCGCGACCACCATCCGCGCTGCTTCAGCATGTGGATGGCCGGCGCCGGCATGAAGCCCGGCCTCAGCTACGGCCGCACCGACGATTTCTCCTACAACATCGTCGAAAACCCCGTCCACATCCGCGACCTCCACGCGACCATCCTCCACCAATTCGGCCTCGATCACGACCGCCTTTCCTTCAAGTTCCAAGGCCTCGACCAAAAACTCACCGGCGTCGTCCCCGCCAAGGTCATCAAAGACCTCCTCGCCTGATCCCCTCCCCCGCTCCCTTCCGGAAAATCTGTCCCCCTGCAAACCCGCCGCTCCTTCCTCGCCTAGCTCACCGCCTCCGCCGCCGTCGCCGCCGTCGCCACGCCTTACCTGCGCGCCCAAAGCAAAACCGGCTCCGGCCCGCTCGTCGTCGGCACCGGCGCGCACACCTACGAGTGCATCCACGACTGGCTCGTTACCCCATAGCATGGGTCATCGGTTGACCTTCGACAAAGCCCGCTGGAAGCGCGGTGAGGCGGCCGCGCCGTTCAGACGAACCCGACGCACATACTGGCTCACGCTCGCCGGCGCTCCTATCTGCAGGCGGGCTGCGAGCCAACCGGCCGACACCGCGGTGCCGGCGACGGCGAAATCCAACCCGACGCTCCGAACGGACGTTTTCCACTCACGTTTTCCACTCGCCCCTTGACGGCGAGCGAGCCGGAGGTCTGTATGAATTCGCGGTGACCACGACGAAAATTTTACCCCGTTGGGAGAATGTGACGCCCGATTTCGCCGCTGGTCGGCAAGTCACTCGGGCCTCTTCACCGTGAGCGGACTTTGTCGTCAATTTTTCGACCGGGGACTACGGAGGTCCGATTTCCGGAGTTTGTCCCTCCCCTTAAACCCCTCCCGGCCCGACCCCGAAAGATCCAGTTTCCTATCAGTTTCGCGCGAGTGTCTCTTGTCCGCTTGACACCCGCGCGCGTCTTCCAAAGCGGCACAACCTTGGTCTCAAACTCCTACTAGTAATGGCTTCTCACATTCCCATGATTCCGTGCAACGTCTCCGGTCCGCTCGGCGTGCTGCACCTCCCTCGCCTCTGGCTCAAAGTTTCCCTCGAGGCCCGCGGCAAGCTCGCCGCCGGTTATCCCGGCATCGGCAAGGGCTATGACCAGATGGTCCTCGACGGGCTCGGCCTAAACGCCGACGCCGTGAAAAAGTATATCTCGGAAAGCAAGCCGACCTACGGCGAGTTCGAGGCGTGGGTGAAGTCGCAGCCGGGCGCGAAGACCGATCGCAACTCGATCCACCGCCTGAACACCGCGATTCTCAACTACCACCACGCCGAGGACCTCTCGAAGGAGATACGCTCCTCCGCCGGCTACAAGGAAGACGGCACCGTCACCAGCTCCGCGTGCGAGCTCAACGCGCTCGACGACTGGCAGGCGTTCCACGCCGCCGAGTTGAAGTAATTCGATTCGCAACCCGTCAGTGATCGCTGGAACCGCGGCGCCCCCGCCGCGGTTTACCGGCGAGCTCCGCCCCGGCGGACAAACGCGGCGAAGGCACCGCCTCCCCTTGCTCCATCAGCATTCGTCGGGTTTCGTCCTTTATGAGTTCAGAGCGCATTGCCTTCGTCGGAGTCGGTCGCATGGGAGCCAACATGGCTCGCCGGCTCAAAGATTGCGGATACGCCGTCACCGCCGTTTACGACGTCCACACCGCCGGCGCCGACGCCCTCGCGACCGAGATCGGGGCGAAGAGCGCGCGCACGCTTGCCGAAGTCACGGCCGCGGCCGATGTCATTATCACCGTCGTGACCGACGATGCCGCGCAGGTCGGCGTGTTTGCCGAGAAAGGCGATTCGCTCCTCACCGGTGCCAGGGGCAAGGTCTTCATCAACTGCGCCACGATCACGCCCGCGACCCACGTCGAAGTGGAACGCCGCGCCAAGGCCGTCGGCGCCGAAACGCTCGAGGGCTGCATGGCCTCGTCGATCCCGCAGGCGCGCAACGGCACGCTTTATCTCATATGTGGCGGCGAGGCCGCGTCGTTCGAGCGCGTGAAGCCGATCCTCGAGAAACTCTCCACCGCGCTCCGCCACATCGGCAGCACCGGCAAGGCCGCGCAGGTAAAGGCGCTCGTGAACATGGTGATGAACACCAACACGTGCGCTCTCGCCGAGGGTCTCGGCCTCGGCGCCGCGTTGGGGCTGAACCTCGACATGCTTCGTGAAGTCTTCGCGCAAACCGGCGCCAACTCGCAGGTCCTCAAAACCGACGGCGAGGACATGCAGAACCGCGCGCACGACTGTTATTTCTCCGGCGCGCACGCCGCGAAGGATTCCACCATCGCGTGGGTGCTCGGCGCCCAGGCCGGCCTCAACCTGCCGCTCGCCGCCGCCACCAAGCAGCAATTCGACAAGATGGTCGCCCTCGGCCTCGGCCACCTCGACAAAAGCGGCGTCGCCGAACTCACGTTCAAGGGCCGCCGCGCTTAACTGCTACCGCTCACCTTCCCCATGAAAAAATCCCTCCTCCTCGCCGCCGTTGCGCTCGCCCTCACCGCGAGCCCGGCCTTCGCCATCGACTTCAAGGCCACCAAGGACTGGGTGCGCCTTCCCGACGTCAATTCACGCCCGACCAATCTCCACGGCGACGTCGCCATCGCCTCCAACGGCGACGTCTATGTCAGCACCATGGACGCCGCCCGCGGCGTGCAGGTGTTCTCGCAGGACGGGAAATACCTGCGCGACGTGCCGAACGCTCCAAATGACTTCCACGGCTTCGTCATCCGCAAGGACAAGGACGGCGAGTTCATCTACGGCCCGCGCCTCGTCGCCGGCACAATCGTGAAGCTCACGCTCGACGGCAAAACCGTCCTCGAGATTCCGTCGTCCGCCATCCCCGACGAATTCAAAATCCTCACGCCGCCCGCCAAGAAAAACGCCAAGGGCGAGATGGTCCCGGATGCCGATGGCAACAAGCGCGTCGTGCGCCTGACCGGCATGGACGTCGCGCCCAACGGCGACCTCTACGTGACCGACGGCTACTCGAGCGATTACATCCACCGCTTTGACCGCACCGGAAAATATCTCACGTCCTTCGGCGGCAAGAAAGAGCCCTACAACTTCAAAACGCTCCACAAGATCGCGGTCGATACGCGCTTCGCTCCGGCCCGCATCATCGTCGTCGACCGCGAGGGTCGCCGTTTGGTGCACCTGTCCCTGGACGGCGAGTTTCTCGGCGTCATCGCGAAAGACCTCCTCCGCCCCGCCGCCGTCGCCGTCCATGGCGACTACGCCGCGGTCGGCGAAATCCTCGGCCAAGTCACGATCTTCGACAAAGAGGGCAAGGTCGTCGCCAAGTTCGGCACGAATTCCGTTCCCGAGGAAACCGCCAACAACAAGATGGGCCCCGACAAGTGGCGCGCCGGCATTTTCAACGCCCCGCACGGCGTGGCCTTCAACTCCAAAGGCGACATCTTCGTTTCCGAATACAACACCTTTGGCCGCATCCACCGCTTCGATAAGAAATAGTCGGTCGCAATGTGGAGCGGGTTTTCGAAGCGCGGTCCTCGTGACCGCGCTTTTTTGTGAACCCCGAACATGAGTCCTCCGCATGATCGGATGGGGTCGCGGGGATTGCGCCCCGCGACCCTTCCACACCACCGGACGTGCGGTTTTCCGCATCCGGCGGTTGAGACAGAGGACGACCTATGTCGTCGCCGTTTCCCACGGCAGGGTGAACCCGTATCTTTCCA
>JBDNFZ010000277.1:0-3482 GCA_041689555.1 Opitutaceae bacterium
AATGAAACCTGGACTTTTCAAGGTGGCGTCGGGACCTCTGGGCCCGACGGGTTTGGTCGGCGGATCCCCTCCGGCCGGGCCCAGAGGTCCCGGCCCTACCCCGATTCACCCAAAGTCTAAGAATCAAGGGCCGCGGGTATAAGCATGAAAGGGAAACAAGACCCGATCCCAAGTAGGCCAAAATGGCAGGCGATCAGGGAATTCTCCGGCCTGGACCCGGGCGTGAGTTGCCTATGGCCGCGTTGGGCGATGCTGCGGGCTGTGGGCCTCGTCTTTGTGGTGATTTTTTCCGGGATCATAGCCGAAAGCAGCGCCCTGATCGGCCCGAACGGCCTGCTCCCGTTGCCCCGGTTGCTCGAGCAAATCCGGACCGAGCACACCGGCCTCTTCGAAGCCGTTCTCCATCGGCCGAGTTTGTTCTGGCTCAACCGCAGCCCGGCCATGATCGGGGTGGTGCAATGGAGCGGGTTGCTGGCCGCGGCGGCGCTCGTGCTGAATCTCTGGCCGCGGCTCGCTCTGTTTGTCTGCTGGGCGTCGCTGCTGTCGTTCGCCCGCACGTGGGTGATCTTTTCCGAGCCTCAGTTGGATTGGCTGATGCTCGAAGTCGCCTTGCTCTGCATCCCCTTTGCGCCTGCGGGCATGAGACCGGGCCTCGGCGGAGCATCGCCCCCGTCGCGCCTCGCGTTGTTTATGATGCGCTGGCTTTTGTTTCGGGTGATGTTCGGGCCCGGCCTCGCCAAACTCATCTACGGCGATCCCCACTGGCTCAACTTCACGGCCATGGATGTGCTCTATGAGTCCGCCCCGAGCCCGACGATCGTCGGCTATCATAACCACCACCTGCCCCACGCCTGGCACGTTGTCGAGTGGGGCCTCACCTTCGCCGCGGAGATCCTTGCTCCGCTGCTCGCGATCTTCGGCGGACGAAAGGGCCGATGGATCGCGTTCGTGACGTGGATAACTTTTCAGGCCGGCATTCAGCTCAACTGCAACTATGGCTGGCTCAACACCGCGGCCATCGGTCTCGGTCTGCTGCTGCTCGACGACCGGATGGTGGCGCGGGCCACCGGTCTGCTTCGCCGGCATCTCCCCGCCTGGTCGTTGCCCGCGCCCGCCGGCGGCATCCCACCCGTCGCATCAAGGCCCGGCTGGAGCACCTACGTGGCCGGTGCCGGCCTCTGGGCGCATTTCGTCCTGTCGATCGCCGTCTATTGGGACAGGGAAAGCGTGCCCCGAGTCCTCCTCGCCCACGGCAGCAGCAATGCTTTCAAGCTCTATGCGCAGATCGACCCCGTGCATCAGGTCACCGAGTTCGTCGGTTCAAACGACGGGGGCCAAACGTGGCGACCCTACGAATTCTTCCACTACCCCCAGCAACTGGACCGGATGAGCGGCTTTATCGCCCCGCGCTTTCCCCGCTTCGAAGGCACCCTCCAGATCGTCCTCGCCACCCGCAACGAACCCCACTCGATCTACGCCATCGTCGCCGGTCACCTCCTCGCGCAAAACGACGAAATCACCCGCCTCTTTCGGAAGAATCCGTTTCCCGACCGTCCGCCGCAGATGATCCGGATGCCGACCTACCGCTACCGGTTCACCGATCTCGCCACCTACCGGTCCACGGGAAATTTTTGGCGCCGAGACTACGAGGGCGAATACCTCCGGATGATCTATCTCGACGCGCAGAACCGGATCGTCCGCGCGGAAACCGATCTCGAGGAATTGTCGATCAAGGCGCACTACGGCAACCCCGACGCCCAGAACGGGCTCGGACTTCGGTTGATCGACGGCGGGCCGGACGTGACCCGCGATCCGCTCCTCGCCTCCGCATCGTTTCGTCGGGCCGCAGAGCAGGGTCTCGCCGACGCGCAATTCAACCTCACCCTGTTCCTGCTCAACGGCGAAGGCGCCCCGCCCGATTATCCCCAAGCCGCCGCGTGGTGCCGCCGCGCCGCCAAGCAGGGCCTGACCAACGCGCAGGATCTGCTCGGCCTGATGTATGCCCGCGGGGACGGCGTGCCGAAAGATCCCGTTGAGGCCCTTGCCTGGTTTCAAACCGCCGCACACTTCGGCCACAAGGAAGCCGCCGGTCGGGTCGATTCTCTGCGGACGTCGCTCCCGCAAGCCGCGATCGCCGACGCCGAGAGCCGTTTCCTAGTTATCCGCTTCGAGATCGCGGTCGAAAAAATCGCGCGCTGAACCCGCCGATCCGCCATTTCCCTCCCGACCAAGACCCGTAACGAGGCCCGCACGGCCGGCGAGTGCCAGCACCGACGTGCCGAAGCAGAAGCTCGCCTCGCCAAATGACGCCAACGCATCGGGAAATTCGCCTCGGTTCCAGCGCGTCGCTGAGGAGACGTTACTTCGCCGGGTAAGTTTTGTGCTTTTTATACCGGCCGGTCGGCGGGTGACTCGGTATCGGGAGTTCGGAAAAATTTTGACGCCTGCCTTTCCTTTGGTGGGCCAAAGGGATTGATTTCACGACGCTGCCCCGTCCCTCAGTTCCCCCACGGATCGAGCCCTAAAAATCTCTTTCCCCCTCAACAACCCCGCAATACTCGCATCATGAAAAGACATCTCTCCACCCTCGCGGCCTTCGCGATTTCGCTGCTGTTTTCCGGCTGTGAAACCTCCGGCGTTTCCGGACGGATTCAGGAAAAATCCGCCGTCTTCAAGAGCCTCGACGCCGGGCAGCAGCGCGACATCCAAAACCGCGTTGTCGGTGCCGGGTTCACGACCGACATGGTCTACATCGCCTTGGGCAGGCCTTCCAAGATCGAGACTTCCGCCGATGGCCGGGAAGTCGTCTGGATTTATCGGAACTACTACCCGCCGTCCGCCAACTACCAGAGCCAAACGACGTCCGTAAACGCCTTCACGCCGACCAGCGTGGCGATGGATAGGGTTAACCAGGCCAGGGCTCTGAATAGAGGTGCGGGCGCGACCATGAGCGGGCCGAGCCTGTCTGAAACGCGGGGCGGCCCGCAGTTCGGACTCGACGTCGCCGATCTGCCGGCGGACACCCTTTTTCTATATTTCCGCGATGGGTTGGTTTCCGGCGGCAAGCTGGCAAGCCGCGAAGCCCAAAGGGTCGGCCCGGTTCCCGCACGTCCCTGACCTCGCTTCCGGTTACACCCGACCCCGCTCCCCGCCCGTCGGCCCCGCCATCACAGCCCAAGTTCACTCACCGGTGTTTCCAACGTCATTGCGTGATGGGCGGCGACACTCTTGAGAATGTCGGAAAGTGTTCCGGTTTTGATCGGATGTGATGGCTGGGGACAACTTCATGGTGCTCGCCTCCGAGCCGGGTGGTTACGCGGATATGTGAATTTTTTTGCCGGCCCACCGCGTAGCCCCGAACATGCGGCGCCTTAACCGGTGTCCGGCCCGGACAAATCGCGTGGCAATTTCATCTAACCAGCACTTCGTCGCGCACAAAATTCAGACGGATCACCTTCGGCGCCACCGTCGTCTCATCGAAA
>JBDNFZ010000278.1:0-8717 GCA_041689555.1 Opitutaceae bacterium
ACGCCGTATTGCTTCACGTCGGCGAAGAAGGACTGGAGCTCGTAAAAATCGCGGGTCTTGATCGGATCGAATTTGTGGTCGTGGCACTCGGCGCAGCCAAACGTGCTGCCGAACCAAGCGGCCGCGACGCCGCGCACGCGCTCGGCGCCGTATTTGGAAAGGTATTCCTTGGACTGGGCGCCGCCCTCGCGCGTCATCATGTTGAGCCGGTTGTAACCGGTGGCGACGCGCTGCTCGACCGTGGGGTTGGGCAGGAGATCGCCGGCGAGCTGTTCGAGGGTGAACTGGTCGAAACGCTTGTTCGAATTGAAGGCGTTGATCACGTAGTCGCGATACGGGAAAATGCGCTGGTTCTGATCGCCGTGGAAGCCGACCGTGTCGGTGAAGCGCGCGATATCGAGCCACCACACGGCCAGGCGCTCGCCGTGCTGCGGCGAGGCGAGGAGACGCTCGACCTGTTTCGCGTAGGCGCCGCGCGAACGGTCGGCGAGGAAGGCGGCGGTTTCCGCAGGCGTAGGCGGCAGGCCCGTGAGATCGAGCGAGACGCGGCGGAGGAGGCGGGATTTTTCGGCCTCGGCCGAGGGCTTGATCTTCTTCGCCTGCAACTTCGCCTTCACGAAGGCGTCGATCGGGTTGACCGCGCCGCGGGGCACGGCGGGTTTGGCGAGCGGAGCATAGGCCCAGTGCGGCTCGTAGACCGCGCCCTCGGCGACCCAGCGGCGGAAGAGTTCCTTTTGCGCGGGCGTGAGGGCCTTGTGGGCTTTCTCGGGCGGCATCGGGTCGCCGTCGTCCATGATGCGGCTGATGATTTCGCTCTCGTCGGGTTTCCCGGGCACGATGGGAAGGGCGTCGGTCTCGGTGGGCTTCAGCGCATCCTCACGGATGTCGAGCCGCATCCCCGCCTCGCGGGTCTTCGGGTCGAAGCCGTGACAGTGAAAACAGGTGTCCGACATGATCGGACGGATGTCGCGGTTGAACGAAATCTTCTCCGGGGCGGCCGCGCGCGCGGCGACGGCCGGCAGGAGGACGACAAGGACGAGGACGGCGGGCAAAAGGGGGGGAGAAGCGAGCATAGAGAGCGCGTGGGGGCGGGGCGGGAGGCGACTCGGAAAAAAGACACCTAGCCACGCGCGAAAGGCAAGTGCTCAGGAGGGGCGGCGCGCTCCGAATCATGTCCCGGCCGCGTCCGGAGCGTATTGCCGCCGAGCGGGCGCACGTCCGGGTCCGGCGGCAGCCGATTACGGATCGACCACGACGGTCAGCCCGGTCCAAGCCAGCGGCAGAAGCGTCTGCGCGTCCCAGTTGGCCAGGCGGAAACAGCCGTGCGACTCCGTGCGGCCGACTTGCTCGGGCTTGGGCGTGCCGTGAATGCCGTAGCCGGGCCGGTCGAGGCCGATCCAAGCCACGCCCACGGGATTGTTGGGTCCGGGAGGAAGGATGAGTTTACGGCCGAGCGTCTGCGCTTCCTCCGACTCGGGAAACCCCGCCGGGTCGAAGGTGTAGTCGGGATTCGCGATCGTGATGATCACGCGCAGTTCTCCCACCGGCCGTTTCTCGACCTTGCGCGCGATACTCACCGGGAAATGTGCGAGCAACCGGTCGGCCGCGTCGCGCACTTGCAAGACGCGCTCGGCCAGGCGCACGTGCAGCTTGGCCGCCTCCCCCTTGATCGCCACGCGGCCGACCGCCGGCACGGTCAACGTGGTCCCGGGCATGAGCGGCTGCGTCCAATCCACCTGCGGATTGAGCCGGCGGATGAGCGCCGGGCTCGCATGCGCGCGCTCGGCGATCAGCTCAAGCGCCGTTTCGTAGGCGAGGGCGGACTGCTCGGATTTGCCGAGCCACGTTTCGCTCAAGGGCTGGAGGCGTGCCAAATCTTCGGTCGCGATAGCGGTCTCGGTGAGCGGCGGCGCGGTCAGTGAAAGGCCCTCGCGCGTCGCCGCGTCGAGCACCCCTGTCACCGGCAAGCGCTTGGCCTCTTGAAACGCCTTCAACGCCGCGACGCTCTGCGCCCCGCCCACCCCGTCGATCGATCCGCTGGAAAAACCCCGCCGGGCCAACTCTATCTGCGCCTCGAGCCACGAGGCGACGGGCTTGCCTATGTAGGCGGGCGCGGGCGCCACCGACGGCGGCTCGGCGACCTCCGCGACGGGCTCGGCCGGAGCCGGCGTCTCGGCGGGCGGCGGGGGCTGAGGGGGCTCCGGCAGGACGAATCTAATCACCGGTTCCCCGGCGGCGGGCGCGGATCGCCCCCACGTCGCGCATGCAATCGCGAGTAACGAAAATCCGATCAACACCACCCGGCGCAGTCCCATAGAAGCGCAGGCTACACGCCTGCCACCGCTTGCCAAGCGCGGCACGGATCGCGCCCGGTCGGTCGCCCGCTTGATTCTCCGGTTTGATTTCACGAACGTCTCTGTCGGAGGCCGGCGCGCTTGCGCGGGCCGAACCGCGCCCGCAAGCGGGCTGCCTACATTGAGAAGGCCAAACCGGATTGTAGTCCGTTCGCCCGTTTACTGGCTGGGATCGGCGTCGACCTTGGGTGCGCTTTTCGCGCGCGGTTTCTGGCTGACGAGATAGGCGACGACATCGCGGATCTCGCCTGCGTTGAGAATTCCCAGCATCGGCGGCATGATCGACATCGCCGGGGTCTGGCTCGCGATGTCGCCCCGCGCGATGGTCTTGGTCGCGCCGTCGAACAGCCGCACGGTCACCGCCGCCGAGGTCTCGCGGGCGAGCGTGCCGCCCACGCCGGAGCCGTCCTTGAGCGTCACGCTCACGAGGCCGTAGCCGGTGGCGATGCTGGCGCCGGGAGCGAGCATCGACTCGAGCAGATAGGCCGGGTCGCGCTCGGCTCCGATGGCCGCCAGGCTCGGGCCGACTTCGCTGCCGCCGCCCGCGGCGACCGCGTGGCAGGCGAGACAATTGGCGTTGAGGTGATTCGCGACGATCTCACGGCCGGCGGCGATGCTGCCGCCCGCCAGCAATTCGCCCCGGGCCTTGCCCGCCGGCAAAGCGGCGTAGGCCTTGCCCTGCGCGGCGAGCGCGGGATTCGCGGCGCCGCGGGCGAGCAACGCGTCGACGATATCGAGCTTCAAGCCGGGGGTCGCCGTCCCGTCGACCAACGCCTTTCCGTAGGTCGCGAGCACGGCATCGGCGGCCGGCCCGCCGGCCTTCGCGAGGAGCGCCAAGGCGTGCTGTTTTTCCGCCAACGTGCGTTTCGAGTCGAGCACAGCGCCGGCCTCCTTCACGAGACGGTCCGGCTGATCCGGCAACAGAAGGGCCAACGCCGCGCGGTGCAACGGCGCCGGCGATGCGGCCGCCAGCGCCGTATCCAGCGCGGCCTGAACCGCCGGGTCCTTCCGCTTCTCGCCGCCGCCGAGCAGGAGGAGCGCTTGCGCCCGCAGGTCGCCTGGGGCCGCCGCGTCAGCCACGATCGCCGCGATCTGGGCCGGCGCGGCCGGCAGCGCGTGGGCGATCATGATTTGAATCGCCAGCGCCTTCAACCCGGGGTCCGCAAGCGCGAGCAGCGCGTCGAGTTTGGGCGCGAGCACGCCGGCGACGGCGGCGGGTTTGAAGGTGCGCGCATAACCGTCGACGCGGTCGAGCGGCGCGGGTTGCAGCCAAACCTGGAGACTGACGAGCGCTTCCTCGCGCATCGCGCGGTCGATGCCGGCGTCGAGGGCGTAATCGAGCAGGCGGGCGGCGGCGGCGGGCGTGCCGAGACGGAGGTTGGCGTTGATCGCACGCCGCACCGTCACGTCGCCGGCCGGTCGCGCATCGAGCCGCGCGGCGAGCGCGGGCATCGCCGCGGGCACGCCGATTTCGTCGTGGATCGCCCGCGCGGCTTCCGCGACGACGAGGGCGTCCGCATCGGCCAGAAACTCCGCCAGCAAGGGCGAGGCCTGCCGGCGCAACGCGACGACGCTGATGAGCCGCACCGCGACCGACGGATCGGATTTCCGCGCGGCGAGTTGCCCGGCGGTGGCGCAACCCGTGAGGCCGTAAACCGCCGCGTGGCGCAGCACCGGATCGGCCCCGTCGCGCGCCGCGAAGGCGAAGAGACCTTCAACTGCGGCCGGGTCGCGGAACTTCCCGAGCGCGATCGCCGCCTGTAAACGGACGCGCGGCGAGGAGTCGTTCAACAAAGGAATCACTTGCGCGGTCGCGGACTTCGCGACGGTCGCGTCTCCGAGGATTTTTGCGGTCTGCGCGCGGATCTCGGCGTCGGCGTCGGCGAGGAGCGCCAGCGCGGCATCCACGGGAGCGGCGGCGCGGCGCAGGAGTTGGCCGTAGCCCCAGAGGGCGTGCACGCGGGCCAGCAACGGCGCGGCGGAATCGCGGGCCACGCCGAGAAGGACATCGGCACGGTCGCGCTTGGCGAGCGCGAGTTGCGCGCCTTGGCGCACGCGTTGGTCGCGATGGCCGAGGAGCGCGACCAGGTCGGCGTCGGGCGTCTTGCCGAACCCGGCCCCGAGCAGCCGGCGCACCTCGCGGCGCACGGGATCGTCGGCCCCGCCGGGCACGTCGACGCGCCAGACGGCGCCGAGCCCGTCGAGCGGATAACCGCCGATCCAGTCGGCCATGAAGAGCGAGCCGTCGGGATGCCAGCTCAGGCCGATGCCCATGATGCCTTCGCTCGCGATGCGCGCGTCGGTCATCTTAAACGTCGCGCCGACGCGCTCGGTGCGGAAGGCCCGCATCTTGCCCGAGGGAAATTCGTTGAGGATAAACATTCCGCGCTGCGCCGCACCCAGCGCGGTGCCGGGGTCGTGGCGGAAACCGGCGGGACCGTCGGAATAGTTCGAGAGCGCCGGCAGCAGATAGGCCGCCTGCCCGGGGCGATGCGGCAGCCAGAGGTCCTCGCGCATCCACGGGCTCGCCTCTTTCATATACTGGTAATTGTTGCGCCAGCCCGTGTCGCTGCCCTCGACGATATGGATGAAGCGCTCGCGCTCGCCCTGCATGTCGGCGTCGTTGTCCACCGAGATCAGGTCGCCGAAATCGTCGAACGCCGGCTCCTGCGGGTTGCGGACGCCGTGGGCGTAAACCTCGAAGTCCGTGCCGTCCGGCTCGACGCGCAGGACCGCGCCTTCGTTGGGAAAATAAAAACGGCGGCCTTCCTTGGAGGTCACGTTGGTCCCCTTGTCGCCGATGCTCCAGTAGATGCGTCCGTCGGGGCCGACGCTGAGACCGTGCATATCGTGGCCGCCGTAGGCGAGGTGGACGCCGAAGCCATGGACGAGGATTTCGCGGATGTCGGCGACGCCGTCGTCATCGGTGTCTTTGAGCCGCCAGAGGTCGGGCGCGATCGTGGCGTAGACCCAGCCGTCGTGCTCCATCACACCGGCGGCGATGCCGGTGACCTCGGTGTTAAAGCCCTCGGCGAATACGGTCATCTTGTCGGCCGTGCCGTCGCCGTCGGTATCGCGGAGTTGGTAGATGCGCTCGGTGTGGAACGTGAGGTCCTTCCAGTCGACGGAGCCGTCGCCGTTGTGGTCCTTCAGCCCGCCGCGCGGCGCGCGCATTTTCCCAGGCGCGAGCACGTCGCGGAAGAACGCGGATTTTTCGGCGACACTGGTGAGCGCGACGTCGTTGGGAATCCACATCGTGTGCTCGCGGATATCGAGGTCGCCGGTTTTGCGCCGCGTGGTCGCAGCGACATAGACGCGGCCCTGCGGATCGACGGCGCAGGCGACGGGATCGGGGACGTTGAGCGCGCCGGACCACTTGTGGACGGTGAGCTCGCCTTTGCCGGGCGCGGGCTGCGCGGCGAGGGCGGATCCGCCGGCGAGGACAAGGATGCCCAGAGCGAGACCCGGGGTGCGGAAAAACGAGGGGAGGCGCATAAGAAGATTCCCCGAAATATGAGCCGGGAGGCCGGCGCGGAGGCGAGCGATTTTTCGCCGCGCCGCCCGAATCGGGTTTCCCCGCCGACGATCAGGCGTCTTGCGGGCGGGCGAGCATCGTCTCGATCGCCTTCAATATCTCGCTGCGGCCGACCTTCGTCTTCGATGAACTGATGATAGATTGCGGTGGTTCGGACCGCCACGCGGCGAGCGCCTGCAGGAAGACATCCACGTTGGCCTTCGTCTGCGTCGCCGATTGTTTGTCCGCCTTGGTAAAGACGAGCGCGAAGGGCGTGCGACAGGTGCCGAGCCAGCGGAGAAAATCCAAGTCGATCTTCTGCGGGGGCAGGCGCGAGTCGATCAACACGAACACGCGGCGCAGGGTCTCGCGGTTTTCCAAATAGTCGGCCACCGCCTGGTTGAAACCGAAGCGGTCCTGCTTCGACGCGCTCGCATAGCCGTAGCCCGGCAAATCGACCAGACACCATGAGCCGTTCATGATGAAAAAATTGATCAGCTTGGTCTTACCGGGCTTGTCGGAGACCATCGCGAGCGTGCGCTGCTCGGCGAGAAGGTTGATGAGCGAGGATTTGCCGACGTTCGACCGGCCGATGAACGCGAACTCCGGCCGGTTCCAATTCGGGCACGACTTCAGGTCGGGCGAGCTCACTTCGAAGACGGCGGATTTGATTTTCATACGGAGATAAGACGGGCGGTGAGCCAAACGCGCCTCGCGCCGAAAGCGAAGCTCTTCGCCGGCAAAACGCCACGGGGTCAGATATTCTCCGACTCCACGATGTTTACGCCCGGCCGCGCCGCGCGCGCTTCCCGAAGCAAGGCCGCGGCGATCCGCTCGGCGGAAACAATCCGATAGCGTCGCGGCAAGAGCGGCCGCAGGGCGCCCATCAGCATCAACAACAGCTTCTCGCCGGGCCGCCGCTCGTCGCGTTCGCCACCGATGAGAGAAGGGCGCAGAATCGTGAGCGAGGGGAACCCGCAGGCGGTCAGGTCGCGTTCCGTCTCGCCCTTGGTCCGCGAGTAAAGCGTGGCCGCGGCGGCGTTCGTCCCGAGCGACGAGACGAGCGCGAAAACGCCCGCGCCCTGCGCGCGAGCCAGACGGGCGACCGCCAGCGGATAGTCGTGGTCCACGGTGCGAAACGCCGTCGGTGACCCGGCCTTCTTGATCGTCGTCCCGAGCGCGCAGATCACCGCATCGAACCGCCACCACGCTGCCTCCGCCGGCAGCGCGCCGAAGTCCACCGTCGGGTTCTCCAACCGCGGATGCCGCAGCTCCAGCGGTCGCCGGGTGGGGGCGATCACCCGCCGGATCGACTCGTCGGCCAGCGCCTGCCGCAGCGCCTCCCGCCCCACCAGCCCCGTGGCCCCGACCAAAAGAAGTGTTTCCATACGGTCGCCAGCAGGAGTGAGTTTCACCCGCCTGCCAATCCTCCGCAGCCCGGTTTCTTGCGCGCTCCGGCGGCACATATCCTTCCAAAACCTGTCGAACCGCGCCACATTCCTCCCATGTCTCCCCGCCCCACCCTCCTCCGCTGGCGAGCCCTCACGTTACTGATCGCGTTTTCCGCCCCGCCGGCGCCCGCCCTCCTTGCCCAAGCCCCCGCCATCCCGAACCCCGCCCCGCCGGTCGCCGTCGTGCGCCTGACCGAGGGGCAACTCGAGACGTTGCTCGGGCCCGTCGCGCTCTATCCCGACGCCCTCATCGCGCTCATCTTGCCCGCCGCCACCGCGCCCTCCGATGTCGTGCTCGCCGCGCGTTACCTCGCCGCCAACGGCGATCCCGCGCAGGCCGACCGTCAGGCTTGGGACGAAAGCGTGCGCAGTCTCGTGCGTTTTCCCGCGGTGCTGAAGTGGCTCGACGAAAACCTCGCATGGACCAAGCAGGTCGGCGAGGCCTTCCTCGCCCAGCCCGCCGAGGTCATGCAAGCCGTGCAACGCCTCCGCGCCCGCGCCCGCGCCGCCGGCACCCTCGTCGACACGCCGCAGCAAAAAATCGTCTCGCAGGGCGACGCCATTCTCATCGAGCCCGCCCAGCCCGCCGTCATCTACGTGCCCGTCTACGACCCGGCCGTCGTCTACGTCAGCCGGCCGATCGGTTGGAACCAGCCCGCGCTCTTATTCGGCACCGGGTTCGCCGTCGGTTCCTGGCTGAACTATGATTGCGACTGGCGGGGGCGCCCCATTTGGGTCGGCGACTGGCGCGACCGCTCGCGCACCGTGTGGGTCCGCCCCGAGTTTCCCGGCCGGTCCTTCGTGCCCGGCGCTCCTCCGGTGGTCGTCGCCCGCCCTTGGCAACCGCCCGCGCACCGGCCGCGCCCGAAGGTTTACGTTGCGCCCACGGATCGGCCGGTCGTGATCGTCAATCCCCGCCCGGTGGGTGAACCCCGCCGGCCTTACGACCCCACCCTGCCCCGCCGCCCCGACGGCGGCCCCCGCCAGCGCCCGACCGGCTTCGACACGCCCGCGAACCCATCCGGCACCGTTCTGCCGCCCTCGTCCGTCGTGATGCCGCCGCCCCACTTCATCGGCGCCCCGCCCGAGAACCAACGGCGCGAACGCCCGACCGCCAACCCCGACCGCCCGCGTCCCGAGACGCCCCGCGAATCACGCCCCGAAGGCTCGCCTCGCCGCGAAGGCCGCAACCCCGACCGGCCCGAGCGACCGGCCCCTCCGCCCGGTTCGGCTCCGACCGATCGCGCCGCGCCCGCCCCGCGCTTTGACCCGCCGCCCTCACCCGCACCGGAACCTCGCGGCCCGCGCGACCAACCGCCGGAACGCGAGCAACGCTGATAAGGAACAACCCAAAAGAGATGCCCGCGAACTCCGCGCATGAACGCGAACGCAGAGAGG